>NZ_JAKKSG010000011.1:0-178449 GCF_025653545.1 Shewanella sp. SW1
GAACTCAGAAGTGAAACGCAAACGCGCCGATGGTAGTGTGGGGTCTCCCCATGTGAGAGTAGGTCATCGCCAAGCGCCTAATTTAGGTTAACGTGTAGACGTTAAGCTAAAGGAGCGGTAGTTCAGTTGGTTAGAATACCGGCCTGTCACGCCGGGGGTCGCGGGTTCGAGTCCCGTCCGCTCCGCCAACATTAAGAGATAAGCCTCATCGAAAGATGAGGCTTTTTTCGTTATGGCGTCGCGGATAATCCGTCCCAGTGATGCTATCGCTCAAATGGTTATCGTCATAGCCGGCCATCCCAATTCCTACGAGTGTACGTTATTGTTATTCGGATCAGTCTGAGATAATTTTAATCTCTTGGCCTTGTAGCTGACGCCCTATCCCTACTGGTAACGTCTATCTTTTTCTCGTCCTAATTGACTTAATATCGTTTATATTGAAGTATTTATTATTAAGCAGATACTTAAATTCCAAGAATGATTGAAATTGAGTAATTTGCCCCAAGATCGTCTTAAGTGCTGCAGTTTTGTAGCGTCCATCAATGAGGTCTATGCCATGCTTTATGATTTAACGGTTGTACAATTTAGCAAGATGCTGAAAAATTTAAGCGTTATTCTTGAAAAAGGCGAATGCTTCGCAAACCTCAAGAAAGTTGATATGGCGGTGCTATTAAACTCACGTTTAGCGCCGGATCAATTCAATCTTATTCGCCAAGTTCAAATTGCCTGTGATACTGCCAAAATTGGCGTAGCACGTTTGACTGATAACTTAGATACAGTACCAAAGCATGATGATAGCGAGACGACGCTGGCTGAGTTGCAAGCGCGTATTAGCTCGGTTTTGGATTATTTAGCGACGTTTAAAGCGGATGATTTTGCTAATGCGGCCACGATCCATGTCTCACAACCACGATGGGAAGGAAAATATCTTACAGGTTATGAGTTTGCCATTGAGCACGCTATTCCGAACATTTACTTCCATGTAACAACAGCCTACGCGATTTTGCGCCACAACGGTGTGGAAATTGGCAAGAAAGATTACCTCGGCGCTATGCCATATAAGTCGTAAATCTAGGCTAGATGTAGTACTGTTGCGTAGCCTAATTGTTGCGCAGCAGCGCTTTGCCGCTCGAGCTTACCAACCTTTCTGCATTACTACCTGTTCTTTCTCTACCTATGTTATGCCGCTTTGTCGTCGGAAAATTTAGGACTCGTTAGGGTTCTGTTGCGTCGATGAAGTAAATCAATACTCAGTTTTTCATTTCGACCTTATGTCTCGATCATCTTCATCTTATCAGCATGTATTTAATCTTGTTGGCTTAGGTGAATGATATGGACCGTAAGTTTATGAGTCGCCAAATTATCTGTTACTTAAATAGTGAATGGCGAATTGACTCATTATAAAGATGACCTGTTTGTTCGTTTTGAGCAGGGATTTACTGGAAGAGCCTATTTAAGGTTCTAATTAAAGGAGTTAGCTATGTCTATCGAATCTCAAGCCGTCGAGAGTCCAACGGATGCGACGACAACTGATTTACCGATAAAGAGCACGAAAGCAAAAAAAGCCGCCATTACTAGTGGTTTGCGCCTCAAAGACAAGTTGACCCAAGACACTCGCCGCCGAATTGAAATTCTGCACGAGCAACGCCAACTATCCAATCGTTTCGGCGTGGATATAGAAATTGACTAAAGCCATTGGCTTGTCGCTAAGTATTGGATATCACATCTAGATATTTAGCCAGCATGTACAGCTTCACGACGCCCGTCGTGGGGCTTGCTCACTCTCCTTAAGCATTCACTTCTTAAATTCATATTCCATTATCGTGACCATCTCGCCCATATAATCTTCCCGTGAAATCTTTGACCAACCAAGCGTTTGATAAAAGTCTGCTTTGTCTGCGGTAAACAAATAGATTTTTTGTAATCCGAGTGCTTTGGCATAATCAACGACGGCATTGACTAATATTTTCCCCAAGCCTTTATTTCGATAGTGTCCATTAACATACACATTGGCGAGCCAAGGACTTAGGTCGGTTCGGGTATCCATATCTGCTGCAGTTAATGAGGAGGAGCCCATGACTTGGTTAGCGTCTTCACAGATAAACATCTTAGGAATGGCGGCGTCAGAGAGGTACTCGCTCATTTGCTCGATGAGTGTGGTGACTGTGGCGTCCGCAGAACTTAAATGTGCCCATTCTTGATGATGCCATTGTGCCAGTTGTGGAATGTGCTGTGGGGCCGATTTTAGGTCGATAACTTTCATATAAATCTCTGACGTGTGTTATGCAAAGGACTTAATGGTACGACATTATGGCGCGAATACTTAAGTCCGTTCGCTGGTCTACATTATGTGGCGGCAGGTTTGATTGAGCAGGTTTGACTGAGTATACCGCTTAACTTGGGAGTGGTAGAAATACGCTGGCTTCGAGTCCACCTTGTTGCGCGTGGCTAAAGCTAAGTTCGCCCTGATAACTGTCGACGATATCTTTGCAGATAGATAATCCTAAGCCATGGCCTTGGATGCTTTCATCTAGTCGAATGCCGCGCTCAATGATAACTGACAGCGCGGCATCGGAGACGCCTTCGCCATCATCGCTGACTATGATCCCATAACCTGCGGTGGCAGCCGTTTGATGCACTATACGGATCTCAATGTTCTTGCGGCTATGTTTGCAGGCGTTATCCAGTAAATTGCCTAAGAGTTCGAGTAAGTCATCGCGGTCAAATGGCATCACTAAGCCACTCGTGTAATGGCTATGAATAATGCGGTCTGGGTAGATACGCTGCATCACTTGAATCAGCGGCGCGAGGTCGTCATCGAGCACGGTATAACGCCCCGGAGTGGACAGCCCGACAATCTTAGTGCGCTTAAGCTCTCTCTCGATGATGTGGTGCAGATTTGCGAGCACCTTGCTGCCCTCACTCCTCTGTTCCGGTGGAAGGCTTTCTAGGTAGGACTGCAGCCCTTGTAGCGGACGTTTCATTTCGTGGGCTAAGTTACCTAGGGCATTACGGGAGCGTTGCACTCGCTGGCCCAATTGATTGACTAAGCGATCTATCTCCTCAATCAGCGGGATGATTTCGCTCGGCATTTGGTCTGGATTAATTTCTTGCCCTTGGGTGCGCATCTGCCGTATGGCTTCAGGCATCTGCTCTAAGGGTTTAAAGCCGCGTTTAAGTAGCTGATACTGCGCTAGTAATAGAATAACAATCGTGAGTAACACGGCCGCGCTGGCAAAGGCTAAAAAGTGGATTTGGGTTTGTTCGAGCTCGCTGATGTCTTCTGTTACCCACAGAGTCACTAATTGATCATCTTTGATTACGGCCTGACTGAACATCAGCCAATGTTCTTTGCCGACAAACTCAGTGGCTTGGTGCTGCTCACCGGCGGTCAGTTTTGGCATGTCCACTTTATGGTCGAATAGGGAGCGTGAGCGCAGGGTTTGTTCGCCGATTTGAATTGCAAAATAATGCCCAGAATTAACCCTGTGGTACACATTGGGTAAACGGTCGGAGGTGAGCGCCCAGGTGCCATCGGGATTGTGATTCAGGGCGGAGATCAGGCTGTCGGCATCGTGTTGTAATCGCGAGGCAACAAAGTCTTGGGTTAATACTTGGATACCTTGGTACAGAAAATACAGTAACAGCACCATGGCAAAGGTGAGCGTGATCAGCAGATTGCGCGTCAGATAACCCTTGAGTGAATACACGCCTTTTACTCCTTGAGTCGATAACCTTGGCCGCGACGGGTTTCGATATAATCCTTGCCTAAGCGCTGACGCAGGCGGTTGACGTACACTTCGATGACATTGCTGTCTTTGATTTGATCTTCTTCGTAAATGCGTTCACTGAGCTCTGACTTAGAGACGATTTTGTTGGGATTGACCATTAAATAATGCAGTAGGCGATATTCAATCTTAGTCAGCTCTATCACTTCACCTTCGACATTGGTGACGGCTTGTTTGTCGACATCGAGGGAAACGCCCGCATGTTGCAACACATTGTCGGCGCGGCCAAAGTGGCGGCGGATCAACACTTCGAGCCTTGCGAGTAGTTCTTCAATATGAAAAGGCTTGCCAAGGTAATCATCGGCACCCGCTTTGAGGCCATCGACGCGTTCGTGCCACGCATCGCGGGCGGTGAGGATCAGCACTGGCATGGCTAAGCCTTTTTGTCGCCATTGGCCGAGGACTTCTAAACCGGGTTTGCCGGGTAAGCCGAGATCGAGGATCACGGCTTCGAAGTTTTCTTCTTCGCCTAAAAAGGCACCATCAATACCGTTATCGGCGTGCTCGACGGTATAACCCGCCTTGTTAAGGGCGGGAATGAGGCGCGCGACCAGATCGGTATCATCTTCAATCAATAGCAAACGCATCAGTCGACCTTTTCCTTTAGCCACTCGCCGGTTTTGGCGTCAATCTTGATTTCATACACTATGCCATCGTCACGAAGGATTTCGAGCTCGTAGATGATCCTTCCATGTTTTTGCTCGACTTCGAGATCGAGCAATCGTCCCTTTAGCCTTGATTCATAGCGTTGCATTATGGTGTCGAAGGGCAAAACCTTGCCCTCCTTAACCCACTCGACCACCTTGCTGGAAAGATCATCGTCGTGGGCATTGCAGCTTGGACTGCTAATCATCCCAACGGCCAAAGCCAGGAATATTAACGGTATCTTCATCGAATATGCCCTTCTCTGCGAGGTTGTGACAATTGCTGCATTGACTGAATGAGCCGACTTTGGGGTTATCTTGCACCATACGCCTTGGGATCTCATCGTGTTTGCGAATAAAAAATGCCTGTTCTGTGATCTTCTGCGGCCCAGAACCTACGAGCAGCGGCGTGCTGTTTTTCATCACCTTACCATTTTGTGCTGCATGTTGAACCAGATATTCCTCAATTCTGGCAGTGGCTTGAGGCTCTACGCTGGCGTTGTCACCAAAGTGATTCTCAAGATTTTCGGTAATGGCGCGCCACTTGTCGGCGGGGAGTAAGTTTGCGGGATAAGCCATGTGGCAGCTACCACATTCCGCCGTGTATTCCGCATTCTGTGGAATGGCGCGGCTGAGCTCGCGGCCATCGTCCGCATAGCCTGTGCCAGTTAAGGTTAGGCTGATGCCGATAACGCCAATGGCTAATGCCGCGGCTGTGAGTGATGAGCCGAGGAGCCAGCTAATAGAGTGTGCTTGTTGAGTCATGACATCTTCCTTTTTGTGCCGTTACCTTCTGTGGAAGGTATTGAAATTAATTGATCTAATTAAATTAGCTAATTGAATGAGTTATAAGGTAGACATTTGGCGGTTATTGCAGGCTTAACCAGAGTAAGGCATCGCCTTTTTCCTGCGGCGTGCAGTCGCGTTTAAAAGTCCAGTTACAGTTACGGGTAAACCATTTCTCAATTTTGGCTGAGTCGGTTAACCGATCTGCGGTAATCGACGGCGCCATAGGGTCAATGGGTTTACGGGTATTTTGGTGCATCCCAATGTCGGCGACTTTGGCGGTATGGCAACTGGCGCAGCTACGACCGTCCATGTCCTGTAGCCAAAGCTTTTGTCCTGCGGCGGCGGTAAAGGGTCCTGCGCCTTGGGCTTGATAGCGTTGCAGTTGCGTGCCGATACGCTCAGCGCTAAGTGGTAGGCTTGGCACTTTACTGTTGACGGCGCTAACGCTGAGGCTAGTCAGCAGCAAGGTGGAAATTGCGACAATGGCAAGGCAACTTTTATTCGTGTGTCTGGTTAATCTGTTCATAGGGCATTCCTTTTGGGCTGGATGTCTTATTGCGAAGCAAAATGGCTAATGGATTGATCTTCTTGTTCCACAGGGCGTTGTTTCTTGCCCGTGACCATGGCTCTGACTAAGTTTTCTTTGTGTAACAGGCTGCTGACGATGACGCCGCCAACATGGATGACCACAAGGAACACGGTGAAGTTGGCAAAGAATTCATGGACTTCTTTTATGGCGCCTTCGGGCCAAGTGGCGAAAAAGCTCGTAGCTAATGGGCCGTGTCCGTCGGTTGCGTACAGAGCCATGCCTGAGAATCCCGTGATGGCTATGCTGGCAATCAAGGCCACTATCATCATTGCCCCTGCGGGGTTGTGGCCTATGTAGTCTTTGGCTTTGCCCGTGACGAGCCCTTTGAGGTACACCAGTACTTCTTTAGGGCGAGTGATAAAGTTGCTAAAGCGCGCATTGTGGGTACCCACCACGCCCCATAACAGGCGAAACACCAGTAAAATTAAGATGCTATAACCAGCGTAACTGTGGATGGTCATCCATTCGTCTTCGCCTTCAGTGAGGTAGGCTAAGGTAAAAAAGCCGACGAGTGACCAATGGAATATGCGGATCAACAGGTCCCAGACTTTGATGGTTTGCAGTGTGTTTGATGACATGGTGTGACGCTCCTAAGTGGGTTTAGGTGTAGGCTACTTAACCCAAACTTAAACCTCGCTTAAATTTTGAGGCGCGAACATTTATCGAATTGATGGGGGTGAGTGGTGCGGTTGCTCGGGTGGTGAGCCTTAAATGTCAACGAAAACTCACTTGTTAACCTATTGGTATTACGTTAGATTCTGCCACCTCAATCGAGTGAAGGGATTAACTTATTTATGTCTACCGCCGTTATTCGCGCTTTTATCAGCCGCAATCCGAGTCATAAATCCTTTTGTATTTATGCCGTTTTATTATTTTTGACCGAAGTCTTAATCGCCTTATATGCACCTGCGGGTTTTATTCGTGGTTTTGTGGGCGATGTATTGGTGGTGATCTTACTGTTTTGCATGGTGCGCGTTGTTGTACCCCCAGTAGTCAATCCGGTAGCCAATAGTACAGACGAGGGTATTAAACGCTTTTTTCAAACGCCTTGGCTGGCGTTGGCGGTATTGCTGTTTGCCTTTGCTATCGAGTTTGGCCAATATTGGGGCTTAGTCGATAAGCTGGGCTTGGGCGGAAATCGTTTGGCGCGAATAGTGATAGGTAGCCATTTTGATCCACTAGATCTCGTGGCATATTTTGTCGGCTATTTGATATTACTGGGCTGTTATTGGAAAAGCCGTCAGTCCTAGTGATTTGAGTTTGCAAGAGCCGCGTGACGTGTGTTTTCGCGGATAGGAATGCGAGATAAGTGGGGTAAGGGATGCAGCCGATAACGGGGTTTTCACTGCTAACAGCACGTACTGATGGACTTGAGCCTGATCCACTGAAAATGCCTTTGTATTTCAATGGCCAACCTACTCACTCTTTTATTGCAGGCCTAGTGATTGAAGGCCAATACCGCTGCGTTTTACCCAATAAAACCTCGGGGTATTTGGTCATCACTTCTTTCGATTGTCCCTTCGAAGAATCGACCGAGTTTAGTTTGCTTGATGAAGGGTTTAAGCTCATTGCGACAACCTCTTTGGCGCAAATGTACGATTCTTTTCTGCTTTATGCCCATTGGCCTATGACGGATAACCGACTGAGGTTGCACTATTATGGTCAGTTTGTGCTGGATTTAGTGATTACAACGGGTAGTTCTTGGTTAACTTTTCAGCCAAAACTTAAACTGGTTGAAGTTATCGATCCCCAAAGCGATCCACAAACAGCCTCATCTCTTGCTGAATTAGCTCAGCGTTTAGCGCGGATTGATAATATAAACTGAGTGAGGTTTGAATTAAATTCAGTTAAAAAAGAAAGGGCTATTCGCCCTTTCATGTTTATCACTTGTATCTATTACTCATGCGGAAAGTTTTATAAGCTTGCTTGCAAAGACGTTTAAAAACCTAATAAAAGCTTCCTCACATCAGCTTGTTTGAGCCCCAAAACCTTAGAAGAAACCTAAAGGATTAACATCGTAACTCACCAAGAGATTCTTGGTATTTTGATAGTGGTTGAGCATCATTTTATGGGTTTCGCGACCGATGCCGGATTTTTTGTAACCACCAAAGGCGGCATGGGCAGGATAGGCGTGGTAACAGTTAATCCACACTCGACCAGCTTGAATGCCACGCCCCATACGTTGAGCCGTATTCATATCACGCGTCCACACACCAGCACCTAGGCCGTACTCAGTATCGTTCGCGATCGCTAAGGCTTCGGCTTCATCTTTAAAGGTGGTGACCGAAATGACGGGGCCGAAGATCTCCTCTTGGAAGATACGCATCTTATTGTGGCCTTTCATAATCGTCGGGCTGATGTAATAACCTTCACTTTGGCCGCCATCGAGTTGGCAAAGTGTGCCGCCCAGTAGCACCTGCGCACCTTCAGCCTTACCTATGGCTAAGTAACTTAAGATTTTATCGAACTGTTCTTTAGAGGCTTGAGCGCCAACTTGAGTGTCGGTATCTAATGGATCGCCTTGCTTAATGGTTTGCGCACGGGCGAGTACTTTCTCGATAAAGCGATCGAAAATCGACTCTTGGACTAACACCCGTGATGGGCAAGTACAGACTTCGCCTTGGTTAAAGAAGGCCAGCAACATGCCTTCGACGGCTTTATTTAAATACTCGTCTTCATGGTCCATCACATCGGCAAAAAACACGTTAGGCGATTTGCCGCCAAGCTCAACGGTCGATGGAATTAAGGATTCGGCGGCGCATTTTAAAATGTGATAGCCAATTTCGGTGGAGCCCGTAAAGGCCAATTTAGCGATGCGTTTGCTGGTGGCCAATGCTTGTCCCGCCTCCGCGCCAAAGCCGTTGACTACGTTAAGAATACCCGCAGGTAATAGGTCTTCAATCAGTTCGAGCAAGACCAGAATCGAGACTGGTGTTTGCTCCGCAGGTTTGAGTACCACACAGTTACCCGCCGCTAGCGCAGGTGCGATTTTCCATGCGGCCATTAAGAGTGGAAAGTTCCAAGGAATGATCTGGCCGACCACGCCTAAAGGCTCTGGAAAGTGATAACTGACTGTGTTGCCATCGATATCGGCAGCGCTGCCTTCCTGTGCGCGGATACAACCCGCAAAGTAGCGGAAGTGATCGACGAATAAGGGCAAGTCGGCATTTAAGGTTTCACGCACCGCTTTACCGTTTTCCCAGGTTTCGGCAACGGCTAAGTATTCGAGATTTTGCTCGACGCGATCGGCAATGCGCAGTAACAGGTTTGAGCGCTCGGTGACTGAGGTTTTACCCCATGCTTCTTTCGCTGCGTGAGCGGCATCTAATGCTAATTCAATATCTTGTGCATCGGATCGCGGGATTTGGCAAAAGTTTTGGCCATTCACGGGTGAGCGATTGTCGAAGTATTTGCCATTGACTGGGGCGACCCATTTTCCGCCGATAAAGTTGGCGTATTTTTCTTTGAAGTTAACGATTGCGCCTGCGGTTCCGGGTTGAGCATAAATCATAGAATCATTCCTTCTTGTGGATGGCCTGCTGGGCGTTGGCGATTTTTACGCTCTTGGCTTCAGCAAGGGAGTCTTGTTGATGCATCTCTGCTGGATGCCTTTTTAAATATTTTTCGTTTTGCTTTAAGCCAATCCTATTGATTGGCTTAGTGTTCTCTTATGCAACACCTGAGGCTTGCATACCAAGGGTGCATCGCAAGGAGAGTGCCAAACTGGCAGGAGTTGTACACTTGTTGTGCTAACAGTATGATGAAAAGCTAATTTTGCAGATTTGAATAAGTATGGGCACTCAGGGAGAGAAGTGTGTCCTGTGGTTACTTTGTCATTGAGTGGCACACAGCAATTGTGCCGAAACGGAACACAGCTCTGGGGAGCACGGCTATGGCAGTTAAACCGCATTTACCATCGACACAGGCGTGGTTGGCCGATTCGTGGCAGCGCAGCATTGGCGCTGGCTTGTCAGAGTTTCAGTTACCCCAGGAGCTCAGGCTCGATGCCTGCGAACTAAAGCAGAAACATGAGCAATATCAAATGCTAATAGCATTAGCGCAATCCCATGCCTTGCCTTTGTTTAATCAGTTGATGGCGCATTCTAATAGCCGACTCCTGCTCTCCGATGCCGAGGGTTATGTACTTAGGCATTGGGGCGTGAGCCGTTACTCCACAAAACTGGCGGATGTAGCTCTGGATATTGGGGTGAATTGGCTCGAGCAGCACAAGGGCACCAATGCGATAGGGACGGCACTTACCGCCAAACAAGCGGTATCCGTGGTGGGTGAGCAACATTTTATTCGCCAGAACCGTTTTATGAGTTGCACTGCTTGCCCGATATTTTCCCCCCAAGGTGAGATGCTCGGGGTGATTGATATCACCAGCGAGCAGCAAAGGCACACCCAGCAGACGCTGATGTTAGTGTCCAGTTTGGCGCAACAGGTCGAGACCGCGCTTTTGTGCCATCTGCCCGATAGTCATTATCGAATCGATTTAGCTGCGCAGCCAAACCTGTTGAATTCGGGTTGGCAAGGTATAGTGATTGCCGATAGCGATGGTCGCATTGTGGGGTGCAATCCCATGGCGAAACAATTGCTTAATCATGCCAAGGTGGGCGATGCCGTCGAACAGTACTTAGGCGATAATTGGAGCCGTGCGGGTGGCTTTAATCAACATTTAGCTTTGCATTTACAGACTCAATCCTTAAATATTCCCAGCGCTAAGGGTCGAGTTGCGATTAGCAATAAATCGCTCAATCAATTGGGGGTTCGGTTTCGCGATCCTCAACTTGAGCGCGCTTGGCAACATGCCAATAAGGTGATCACCAAGCAAATTCCGCTGCTAGTGCTCGGAGAAACGGGCGTAGGTAAAGAGCAGTTTGTTAAAAAGCTCCATGCCCAGAGTGCACGTCGCACCGAGCCCTTAGTGGCAGTGAACTGCGCCGCATTGCCCGCTGAATTAGTCGAATCTGAACTTTTTGGTTATCAGGCTGGCGCTTTTACTGGGGCAAACCGCACTGGATTTATCGGTAAAATTCGCCAAGCCCACGGCGGCTTTTTGTTTTTAGATGAGATTGGTGAAATGCCGCTGGCGGCCCAGAGTCGTTTACTCAGGGTATTGCAAGAGCGCGAAGTGGTACCCGTTGGCAGTAATCAAAGCTTTAAAGTCGATATCCAAATCATTGCCGCAACCCATATGGATTTAGAACAACAGGTGACTCAAGGGCTGTTTCGGCAGGATTTATTCTATCGATTGAATGGTCTGCAAGTACGTTTACCTGCGCTGCGTGAGCGGCAGGATATCGAGCGTATTATCCATAAATTGCATCGTAAACATCGTATCGCCGCGCAGGATATCTGCCCAGAACTGTTAGGGAAAATGATGCAATACGACTGGCCGGGGAATTTGCGTGAGCTGGATAACCTCATGCAAGTCGCTTGCTTGATGGCTGAAGGCGATGACACTTTAACTTGGCAGCATTTACCTGATTATCTGGCGGCCAAACTCACATGCGAGCCGTTAAAAGGAGACCTGTTACAAGCTGCATCTTTATGTGATGAATTTAAAGAGGTAAGCCGTCAATGTTCTGCATCACCCCTGCAAAGTGGTAAGTTCGCTGTGGAGCCAAATGCCACAAAGGCTCAATCGGATTCCCTAAATGAGGCGATTTATAGCAATGTGCTGCAGGCATACCAAGCCTGTAATGGCAATGTGAGCCAATGCGCTAAGCGTTTAGGGATCAGCCGTAATGCCTTGTACCGTCGATTAAAACAGATGGGGCTTAAGGATTAATACTCGCTTACGGCTCTTGTTACGAAGCTCAATCAATCGCCAAATATCTCCTAATCACCCCACGTTTATCCACTTCGCAATAGACTAAAACCGAGAGGTTTTAGTCCACAATCTCTAGCTTCAGTATCTGACAATGTGACTTTTTGTTGTTGCCAATTTATGTCTAATAGGTTTTATTGATTCATATAATCGATAAAGATCGTTTCTTCTAATTACAAATTCAGAACTATACTGCGGGCAGGCAGAAAAGAGCTTGGCGTTATGCATAGAAGAGGAACTGTTATGCATCTTACTAAAAGCCTTTTAATTATTTCTATGGGTCTGACATTGAATGTGCAGGCTCAAACTTTACCAACAAATACCCTGACACGTGACAATGGTGCACCTGTGGGTGATAACCAAAACTCGACCACAGCGGGTAGTAATGGCAGCGTGTTATTGCAAGATGTGCAGCTTATCCAGAAGCTACAACGCTTTGCCCGTGAACGTATTCCTGAGCGTGTCGTCCACGCCAGAGGCACAGGTGTCCATGGTGAGTTTGTATCGAGTGGCGATTTTAGTAACCTAACCCAAGCGGCACCCTTTGCACAAAAAGGTAAAGTGACGCCCGTATTTGTGCGCTTTTCTACTGTGATCCACTCGAAAGGTTCGCCAGAAACGCTGCGTGATCCCCGTGGGTTTGCGACCAAATTTTATTCGGACCAAGGTAACTGGGACTTAGTCGGTAATAACTTACCCGTATTCTTCATTCGCGATGCGATCAAGTTTCCTGACATGGTGCATTCACTCAAACCATCGCCAGTGACCAATATGCAAGATCCGAATCGTTTCTTCGATTTTTTCAGTCACGAAGCGGGTTCAACCCATATGTTGACTCAGGTTTACAGTAACTTAGGTGTACCTGCCAGTTATCGTGAAATGGACGGTTTCGGTGTGCATGCGTACAAATTTGTGAATCGAGATAACCAAGTTAAATACGTGAAATTTAACTGGAAGAGTCTGCAAGGTGTTAAAGGCTTACGTCCCGATGAAGTGGTTAAAGTCCAAGGGCAAAACTTTAACCATTTAACTGATGATCTTTATAGTGAGATCAACAAGGGTAACTATCCTAAGTGGGATCTGTACGTTCAATTACTCGACCCGACTGAGCTTAATAAGTTTGATTACAACCCGTTAGATGCCACTAAGGTGTGGCTAGATGTGCCAGAACAAAAAGTGGGCACTATGACGCTGAACCGCATGCCTGCAAACTTCTTCCAAGAGACTGAGCAAGCGGCATTTGCGCCATCGAATTTGATCCCAGGGATTGAGCCGTCGGAAGACAGATTACTGCAAGGCCGTATGTTCTCCTACGCCGATACTCAGCTGTATCGACTCGGCGCGAATTTGTCGCAATTGCCGATTAATAAACCCTTAGTGGCGGTGGCAAACCACAACCAAGAAGGTGCGGGCAATATGGGGCATACCCAGTCCGATGTGAACTATCAACCGAGCGTACATTTAGCCTTGGCCGAAGATAATCGTTATCGTGCGGTAACAACTGCGCTGACGGGGACTGTGCAACAAACGGCTATTAGCAAGCAGGATAACTTTAGCCAAGCGGGCGTCTTTTATCGCAGCTTGAGCAAGCAAGATAAAGCAGATCTGATCACTAACTTGGCCGGTGACTTAGGCAAAGTGAACGATACCAATGTGAAGCATCAGATGCTCAGTCACTTTTATCGCGCAGACCCAGAGTTTGGTGAGCGTTTAACCAAGGCCGTAAAGGGGGATCTGGCCGACGTTAAACAGCGTTCAATCTGATTTTGTTATTTTTAGGACTGTTTTGGTCGCAGAGATTTGCGCGTTAACAGTCCGAACCTAGTAAGTCCCGCAAGACGTAAACAAGCTCTTTTCTGCCCAGTTTAAGAGGGCGTCTTGCGGGCATTTCGTCACGTCTCATTGTTTAAATCTCTATTTTAGCTGTGCTGGGAGCCATTGATGAAACACACTATTGCTATCTTATTATTGATTATTGTGGCCCTGAGTATGTCGGTGGCAATGGGGGCGGGTTCGCTTCAAGCGCCATTGGTTACACCCGCAACTGCCAGTCAAACGGACGAGCCCGATACCGCACAAGTACAATTGCTGGTGGACTACTTTTTTGCTGCAGCGCGTACCGGCGATATCACAGTGCTTGAGCATTTTCTCGATGCGGGCTTCCCTATTGACCAGAGAAATAGTCAAACCTATACCGCGCTAATGGTGGCGGCCTATAACGGCCAAGAGGCTGCAACGGATTTATTGCTTGAGCATGGTGCTAATGCTTGTTTGCAAGATAAGCGTGGTAATACGGCAATGATGGGCGCAGTGATTAAGGCCGAATTCACTATCGTAAAGCGGCTATACGCGAAAGAATGCGATGCGAACCTAACGAATAATGCCGGAATGACCTTGACTGAGTTTGCCCGCTACTGGGGTCAAAGCGGCGCTTTACAGCAGGCGAGTTTAAAGCAATAAAGACGCTAGATCTTGCCATCTCTTGCGCTCGATCACTTTTGGTCATTATCTTTAATCTGTTTAGATCTCAGCATTTACTATTAGCAATAAGTCTGCTTGTTAATGATGTCTATGCCTTTTATGGTAACTTTTTGAATATCGTTTAATACGGTTTGGCCTTCGGAGAGCGATTTATGTTTGATGCCTTACTACTGACACAAGAAGATAAACGCACGTTTGCTCAAGTTTCACAGATCACAGAAGCTGATTTGCCAGAAGGGGAAGTCTTGGTTGATGTCGACTATTCCTCGCTGAATTATAAAGATGGTTTAGCTGTGACTGGTGCTGGCAAAATCATTCGTCAGTTTCCTATGGTACCAGGCATCGATTTTGCGGGCGTGGTGCGCGAATCGACGGATGTAAGATACCAAGTTGGCGATCAGGTGATTTTGACCGGCTGGGGCGTGGGCGAAAATCACTGGGGTGGTATGGCGCAAAAAGCGCGAGTTAAAGCCGACTGGCTGGTGCCCATGCCGCAAGGTTGTGATGCCGCTAAATCCATGATGATAGGCACGGCTGGGCTTACGGCTATGTTGTGCGTGCAAGCGCTGCAGCAGGCTGGGGTAACACCGCAAAGTGGGGATATTCTTGTTACAGGTGCCAGTGGTGGTGTGGGTTCTGTGGCGGTGACTTTGCTCGCCAATGCTGGCTATCGTGTGGTCGCCTGCAGTGGTCGAGTTGAACAGAATGCGCCTTTATTGAAGGAGCTTGGTGCCGCAGAAGTGATTGATCGCAGTGAGCTTGAACAAGATGCTAAGCCGCTTGAGGCGCAGCGCTGGGCGGGTGTGGTCGATACCGTTGGTAACAAGATCCTTGCCAAAGCATTAGCGCAAATGCAATACGGTGGTGCAGCCGCTATCTGTGGTTTAGCGGGCGGTTTTGCATTACCCACAACCGTAATGCCATTTATTTTACGGGGAGTGAGTTTGCTGGGAATCGATTCTGTTTCTTGTCCATTTGAGAAACGAAAAGCGGCGTGGGAAGCTGTGATTAAAGCACTACCCGAACATTTTTATCAGCAAGCTTGCCAGCAGATATCATTGGCAGAGGTGCCTGATTTCGCGAATAAAATTATCCAAGGTCAAGTTACCGGACGTGTATTAGTTAAGCTATAATCTCGTTTTCTACGTTTTAACACAATGGCAACACTGAGGTGTTGCCAATTACGATTAATTAGTTCAGCCTCCTGTACTTGTTCTTCATATCGGCTATTTCGGCAGTGTAATCGTCACTTTAAGGCCCGTTGGTATACGGTTCTCGGCTTTAATCTTACCTTTGTGGGCGGTAATCGCCGCTTCAGTGATTGCCAGCCCAAGTCCCCAGCCGCCGCTTTCTCTCTGTCGTGCCGAGTCGGGGCGGTAGAAAGGTTTAAAAATGGCATCGAGTTCGGCGGCATCTATGCCTGGACCATCGTCTTTTATGGTAATTTGTACTTGATCAGCCGTCGCACTCGCCTGTAGGTGAATGTCGCTTGCGGCATAACGGATCGCGTTACGCAGCAGATTTTCAATCGCGCGGGAAAGTGATTTAGGAAAATGCGCTAACTCAATTTCTTCATCGATATCGATAGTAATGCTTTTACCTTGCTGTTCTGCTTCAAATTCCGCATCGTCTAAAACTTGGCTCAGGGATTCGGCCAAGCCTAAATGTACTTTGGTTTCGTTAGTACTGAGCTTGACCCGCGAGAGCTCTAATAATTCACTGATAAGCTTTTCGAGTTGCTCAGCTTCATAACCTATGCGTTCCGTTTCGGTGGTCTGCTGACCTTTTTTACGGGCGAGGGCTAGGGATAATTGCAGTCGCGTCAATGGGGTGCGTAGTTCATGGGAAATATCCCCCATGAGCCGCTGCTGATTATTAACCATAGCTTCGATGGAGTCGGCCATGCTGTTAAAAGCCGTGGCGAGCTGACCAATTTCATCGTTGCGCTGAGTGGTGGACTTATCGACTCGGTGACTTAAGTCACCCTCAGCGAGGGCATTAGCACTCTTTTTAAGTGAATTTAATGCCTTACCTAAATGCCACGCGAGCAAGCCACATAATAATCCCGAAAGGAAAATCGCTAGGCTTAAGGTTAATAACTTATTTTCGGCGAAGAAGAAGAACCAAGGCCGTGGATGGTTATCCGGTAGGCGGCCATAAAGTGAATAGGTTTCAGCGCCCAGATTGAATTGATAGGGACCAAACACCAGCTCATCTTTAAACTGATGGCTAATCGGTTGTTTTTCTTCATCTGCCATCAGCATAAAGCTGCGCACACCGCGACTCACCCTGTGGGTGTTGATCACTTGGCCTTGGCTGTTGACAAGATAGACCCGCAGAGGTTTGCCTTCCATGTCTCTGTGTCTTTCCCAGCGCCGAAGAAAATCGGATTCCAGTAAGGCTGGGTTTTCTTGAATGCGCTTAGCTATAGTCGATAGGACTTTTTCAAGGTGAGGTGGCAGTGGCGCACGGTCGTGATTTTGTTGCAGCAATGGTAACAGACCCACTAAGGCAATGATTAGCGAGCTGCAAAGCCAAAATCCGAGCAATAATTTGATAAATAAACGATTAGGCACAGTCGATACCGCCGTTATGGAAGCCAAATATAACCTTTGCCACGGATGGTTTTCACCCTTGGCCGACCATCGCTACGCTCGGGGAGTTTTTTACGTAGATTCGATAAATGCATGTCTAAGCTGCGATCGAAGGGCATGAGTTTTTTGCCGAGCACTTTCTCGTTTAACTCTTCCTTGTTCATCAACTCTCCAGCGTGCAGTGCTAGGGTGTGCAGCAGAGTGAATTCGGTGCCTGTGAGTATGATTAATTGCTCATTACAGTAAGCTTCTTGGCGCGATGGATCTAAGCGTAGATCGCCAAACTCTTGGGCGGGCGCGGCATGGATTTCTTGGGTTGTTAAGTTCGAACGACGAATAATGGCGCGGATACGGGCAATTAATTCTCTGTCATTAAATGGTTTTGGCAGGTAATCGTCGGCGCCTATCTCAAGCCCAACCACGCGATCGATTTCATCGCCGCGGGCGGTCAACATTAATACTGGGGTTTGTTTATGTTGGCGCAGTGCGCGTAGCACTTCAAAACCGTTTAATTTAGGCAGCATGACATCGAGTAGGATCAGATCGTAATCTGCGGTCAGTGCCAGATCTAAACCTTGTTTACCGTCGTAGGCCAAGGTTAATTGAAACCCTTCTAACTCGAGCAGTTGCCCTAGTAGCTCAGATAACCCCAGATCGTCATCGATTAATAATATCCGACTCATACTGTTCCTTAATCTCAGTAATGTGGCCTCATGTGCCTGTTTATCATAGGCACTTTTAGCGCTTTGGCTGAGTATACCTGTTTTGATGTCAATTGCTGTGTAGCAATGTAAGCCAAAGTAAAGAATAGAGTTATTGCCGCAACTTTACAGTGATTTACTCAGGCAACGCCCTCACTTACATATAGGGGTTTAGACTGGAAGGGTCGAAAGTGACTCGGCTTAAAAGGGTCGTCACTGTGTCTTATTACTTGCCATATTAAAGTTGAACCATCGAGGTTAACACTATGAAAACATTATCACCTTTGAAAGCGAGCCTGTTTGCCATTCTAGCGAGTTCTGCGGTTTTCGCGACGGCAGTTAATGCTGCACCTAAGGATGCTGGCTGTGACTTCTCTAAATCTGAATTCCATAAAGGCGACCGCATGGAACATGGCGGCCGACATATGGACCACGGTGGCATGCATCGTATGTTTGAAGGGCTCGATTTAACGGATGCCCAGAAAGCTGACGTCAAAAAGTTGTTTGCCGATCAGAAAGCCACGCGTGCTGATAATCGTCCAACGAAAGAGGAACGCTTGGCCCATCGCACTGAGATGCAGGCCTTAATTACCGCGCCTAGTTTTGATGAAACACAAGCAAAGGCACTGATGAGTGCGCAGCAAGAGCAGCGTCAAATTCAAGCCATTGAACGTATGAAGCTGCATAATCAAATATTTAATCTGCTGACACCAGAGCAGCAAGCTAAGTTTAAAGCGCGATTTGAAGCACAAGCTGGTAAAGAACCTCGCGGTTAAGCGTCTTAGCTGATATACAATAGGGTCATAGCTTCCCAAGATAGATCCCTTATGACTCAAACTTCCCAATACGATTTTTGGGTCAAACTGGCTAGCCGCGCTTCCGTGGCTACCGCTTTGATCCTTATTCTTATCAAGATGTTCGCTTGGCTTTATTCCGGCTCTGCCAGTATGTTGGCATCTTTGACGGATTCCTTTGCCGATGCTCTCGCTTCTATTATCAATTTTATTGCCATTCGTTACGCGCTTGTGCCGCCGGATCATGACCACAGATATGGCCATGGTAAGGCTGAGCCGTTAGCGTCTCTAGCGCAATCCGCCTTTATTATGGGCTCCGCATTTTTATTACTTTTCTATGGTGGCGAGCGTCTATTAACACCTGTTCCGGTTGAAAATGCCACCATAGGTGTAGTTGTTTCTATCATAGCGATTGTGATGACGTTAGCTTTAGTCATGTTGCAGAAACGCGCATTAGCGGCGACAAAAAGTACTGTGGTTGAAGCTGATTCGCTGCACTATAAATCAGATTTATTCCTTAATGGTGCGGTATTGTTGGCATTAGTATTAGCGCAATACGGTTGGTGGTGGGCTGACGGTTTATTTGCGGTAATGATTGCATTTTATATTGGTCATCAAGCCTTTGGCTTAGGTTATCGCTCAATTCAAGCCTTGTTAGACAGAGAGCTAGACGAAGAAACTCGCCAGCAAATAACGCAAATCGCGATGGAAGATCCACGGGTGCAAGGGCTGCATGATTTACGCACTCGTCAAGCAGGCAAAACTGTTTTTATTCAATTTCATTTAGAACTCGATGGCAATTTGAGTTTGAATGAAGCCCACAGTATTGCTGATACAACAGGGATAAGAGTCAAAGCCGCCTTCGAAGATGCTGAGGTGATTATTCACCAAGATCCAGTCAAACCTGAAGTCAACGAAACATAAATTAAGGGCAAGCTATGGCATGGATGCAGATGCAAAGTCACAGATGGGATCATTCCACTCGATTGATATGCCGCTATCATAGGCTATCGACTCGCTTTGAGTTGATAGCCGAATCTGTGATTTCTGACATTAGCATTCCTATGAGTACAGAAATCACGCTCCTGATGGAACAGAAACCTTCGATAGTAAATCAAGCGGATAGTACCGTATCTCCTGTGATAGCGGGGGCTTGGAGTCAGTTAGTCCTGCGTAAACATCTTTATTACTTACCGCAGAAAATTGATCTCGACATTGCTAACCAAGCTTATCGAGTCCATATTTGGCCATTATTCCTTTGGTGCACCCGTATTACTTGTGTGGCGACTAGCAGAGTTGTCGTATCCGAATGTTTGGATGTGAGAAGGCGTCGTTCCCTCATCCGTTGGCTATATGCAAGTTTTATAGGATTGTTGCGGGTGCTAAGTTAAAATCGTTAGTTGTTTCAATTTAAAAAATAATACCTACAGTAAATATGGTTTTGTTACATAACGAATAACTATAACTTCCATTTTCCGACTCAAGCTGAATCAATGCTGTATGATTTGTATTTTGATAATTTAAACCATGACACTTCTGAATTGCTTATTGTAATATCCGCGCCGTCTAATACTTTCGTTAAATCATTAGGGAATTATGATGAATAAATTATCAATTGTTGCTATCTCTTTACTATCAGCATTAGCGGCCACTCAAGTCTCTGCAGCAACCGACACTACTGGATTTTATGTGGGTGGTGCATTAAATAGAGTCACAGCTGATGCTTTTGATGGTTCAGAAACCGGTACTGGTGTAGGCGTATACGGTGGCTATAACTTCAATGAATGGTTTGGTTTAGAAGCTAACCTGTTTGCCACTGGTGACTTAGGCGATAAGGATGTTGATATTAGTGCAGGTGCATTAAGCTTCACACCTAAATTTACTGCACAAATTAATGATATTTTTTCTGCCTATGCCAAAGTGGGTATTGCATCTATGGCGGCGAATGTTGATGGCTATGGTTACGATGAAGACTTTACTGGTTTTGGTTGGACTTATGGTGTAGGTGTTAATGCCGCCGTAACAGAGCACTTAAATATCCGTGTAAGCTATGATGTCACTACAGGTGATTTAGATGCCGACCGTAGCTATTTAGGATTAAAAGATATTGACACTGATATTAAGCAATTCGCTGTAGGTATGCATTATCAATTCTAATTTTTTAGATTTGGCATATTTAATTCATGCCAATGAAAATTAATTTCAAATAGAAAGGGATGTGAAGATATCCCTTTTTATTGTTTGATATGAATAAGCTTGTATTGATATAACGAGTAGTAACGTTATTTTATCTACTCAATCCATCGACAGTTCTTTTAATTTCCGCGTTAAGGTATTTCGTCCCCAGCCTAAACGTTTCGCCGCTTCTTGTTTATGGCCTTGAGTATGGCGCAGCGCAGTTTCTAACAGTATGCGTTCGAATGCGGGCTGCACCTCAGTTAACAGATCGCTGTTTCCTTCCGAGAGTTTTTGGTCTATCCACTCAGTCAGTGCCGATTGCCAATCTTGGCTGCCTTTTGCCGTGTGGGTGACACTCACAGGGTCTTTCAGTAATTCTGGCGGTAAATCTTGGGGTAAAATTTCTTGCCCCGATGCCATTACGGTTAACCAACGACAGGTGTTTTCGAGTTGTCGGACATTACCGGGCCAAGGTAATTGGGAGAGTTTTACCGCAGTCTCCTTGGTCATGATCTTAGTTTCCACGCCAATTTCCTTTGCTGCAGAGGCGAGGAAATGGGTAGCGAGCTGGGGAATGTCCTCCCGTCTTTGTGATAGTGGCGGCAAGTGCACGCGGATCACGTTGAGGCGATGGAACAAGTCCTCTCTAAAGCCACCTTTTTGTACTAATAATTCAAGATCTTGGTGGGTCGCCGCTATGATACGCACATCGACTTGTACCGCATTATGACCTCCGACGCGGTAGAATTGGCCATCGGCGAGCACTCTGAGTAACCGTGTTTGTACGTCTAACGGCATATCGCCGATTTCATCTAAAAAGAGCGTGCCACCGTTTGCTTGTTCGAAGCGACCTTGGCGCACATTGGCTGCGCCAGTGAAGGCACCTTTTTCGTGGCCGAATAGCTCAGATTCGATCAAATCCTTAGGGATCGCTGCCATGTTCAGCGCGATAAATGGCTTGTCTTTACGTGGGCTGTGTTTGTGTAACGCACCTGCCACTAACTCTTTTCCCGTACCCGATTGCCCATTGATCAGCACGCTGATGGATGAGCGTGAAAGTCTGCCTATGGCGCGAAACACTTCCTGCATCGCTGGCGCTTCACCTATGATTTCGGGTGTTTTGACTTGGGTTTCCTGCGCGGGTGCTGGGCTCTGTTCAGTGGCATGGGTAAGTGCGCGCTCAACCAGAGAGATTGCCTCATCGATATCGAAGGGTTTAGGCAGATACTCAAATGCGCCCGCTTGATAGGCACTCACTGCACTGTCTAAGTCTGAGTGCGCTGTCATAATGATCACGGGAATATGGGGATAATGCACCTGCAATCGTTCGAGCAGGCTTAAACCGTCCGTGCCGGGCATACGGATGTCCGACACTATCACGTGCGGTTGCGATATTTCTAATGCCTGCCACAGGGATTCGGCGGCGGCAAAGCTGGCGGTGCTGAGCTTAGCACCTTGCAGTGCCTTTTCGAGTACCCAGCGTATCGAGCTGTCATCGTCGAGGATCCACACTTGTTCACTAATTCGCATCTTGCTTCCTCATACGGTATGGGTAGGTACTGTCGAAATTATTTAGCGCTTAAAATTGGTAATGAAATGATAAATTCTGTGTGCCCTGCGCTGGAGAGGCAATCGATCCTTCCCGAGTGTAAACGGGCAATATTATGAGCAATCGAGAGGCCTAAACCTGAACCTTGCTCACGGCTTGTCACCATGGGATAAAATAATGTGTCCATTAGCTCAGGCGGTATACCGGGGCCGTTGTCGATAATCGATAGGGTTAACACTAGCTTGTGGCGCTGTGAGCCTATGGTGACTTGGTGTTGAGTGCGAGTGCGGATCAAAATTTCGCCGCCCGTATGTTCAAGCGCCTGCACCGCATTTTGTAAAATGTTCAGCACAGCTTGCTGCATTTGGTCAGGATCCATCTCGATATCGGGAATGGATGGATCGTAATCCCGTTTGAGCTGGATGTTAGCGGGCAGCGCCATTTCAACTAACTTATAGACCTTTTGCACCACTTGATGGATGTTGTGCAGACTGTGCTGTGTCGGCCTTTGGGGGCCGAGCAGACGGTCCACTAAATTACGCAGCCGATCGGCCTGCTCTATGATGAGCGTAGTGAATTCCTTCAGCGCCGGATCATCCAGCTCCCGCGATAATAGCTGTGCCGCACCGCGAAGGCCGCCTAAAGGATTCTTGATTTCATGGGCTAAGTTGCGCACCAAAAACTGCGCCGCTTGTTGCTGTGCATCTTGACTCAGTTGCTGATGAATGCGTCTTTGTTGGTCAACTTGGCGCAGTTCGAGCAGGCTGAGTTCAGCCTCGTCATCGAGGGGAATAAGGGTTAAATCAACGGTATGATGTTGGCCATCGAGCGTGACTAGTGCTGCCGTATTGACCGTTAAGCCTTGGCCGGCTGTTACTGCATCCATTAATAGCTTGGCGTCGACACCGAGGATTTGATAGTGCTCAGGCAAAGTTTGTTCTACGAGTCTATGGCTACCAACACCTAATAATTGCTCTGCTGCTGCGTTGGCATAACAAGGCTTGAGATCCTTATCTATGACAAGTACAGCGGTAACTAAATGATTGAGCAGTGTCTCTTTATCCATCGACCGTTCCTAGAAATAGGGTTGCACCACTATGGTGCACCAATCTGGTGCAAGCTGCAACTTGTCTTCATCAAACGGTTTAGTCAGGAGGAGTTAATCTAACTTCATGTATTTAAAGTTTTTATACTAACTTTTACTATACAAATAGTGACATTAACGCTTAGCTGCTTGATGAAGAAATATCTTTCTTGGTGAACTTGATGCAAAGACTTTGCCGTTTTGAGTCAAAGCGTCAACGACTAAGGTATGTTCACCTCGGTCGATGTTTTTGAGTTTGAAGGTACCGCCAATTTGTGGCTGACCTATGGGGTTGCCATCGAGCTTGAGGGCCATCAAATACTGACTTTTTAGCTCTGGGGTGATAGTCGCAACGACGTCGAAATCGCCATTGTTATCTCTGACGGTTTCCTCTTCGGTCGGAGAGGTAATATTGACTTGATATTTAATAGATTCAATTGCTTGATTTGAGCTGTTTAAGTCTGTTTTGGGCAGAGGAAGGGCAATTTGATTTAAGGTCTTATCTTTTAGCTCAACGACTTGGGCATTTGGCTGCGGCTCATCGGAGTAATGGACTTTGCCATCTTTATCGACCCATTTATAAACAGTCGCTTGCGCTAACATGCTAAATAGCACTAAGCCGATGAGTGTGAGTGAACGCATGCTAAAGTCCCTGTAGCCTTGAGATAGAGTTAATCAAGATTAGTCTCTTTTACATCAAAAATCATGGTGTTTGTTGCGCTAAGTGGTTAAGGACGTCACCACTGAGAAGGTATAAAGTCGACAGAAAATGGGGAGGCAGAAACAGGGGTTAGTTAAAGTGGGTTAAGCTCGGGCACTAACATGTGCCCGAATTCGATCCATCAATTACAGGCTTGCATCGAGTTGTTTCTCGATCTCACTCGCTTTGACCCAAGCGGCATGTTGGGATAATTGAGTGGCATAGCGTTCAATGTGTTCAAATTTCGCGAGATCGCCACTGTTAGCCAGTAGCTCCACCACGAAGGACATCATGATATCCGCACCCGTGAGCTTGTCTGCAACAAGATAGGTTTTATCAGCCAACATATCATTGAAGTAATGACTAATCTTACTGACTTCCGTCGCGGCATAACCTTCAAGGAAATTGGTTTTACAACCGTCCTTTTGCACGAACATACGCAGTAACAAAGGCAGCATGGCTGAGCTTTCGGCAAAGTGTAGCCATTGCAGATAACTGACATAGTCTGCGCTGTCTCTGGCGGGGGCTAAGGTATCCGCCGCATATTTTTCAATCAGATATTCGGTGATCGCACCCGATTCTGCTATCACTTGACCGTCCATTTCGATAACGGGTGATTTGCCTAACGGATGAATTTGCTTAAGTTCGGGTGGCGCGAGAAAAGTCTGGCTATCACGTTGATAACTCTTAATTTCATAGGGTTGACCGAGTTCCTCTAGCAACCAGATGATACGTTTAGAGCGTGATTTATTGAGATGGTGCAAGGTGATCATGGGCTTTCCTTTGGACACTGAGAGTACATTTTGGCTGTCGCACCATTATGGTGCTACAGCTCTTTTTAACGCATTTAGCACACTTGTGCGCCTGTCTTTGTTCATTTCAAGCTGAGCGTCGCGTATTTATCGCTTAGCCTCTCGCGTTCAATTGCGCAACTATGGTTTCGGCTACGGCTTCGGATGATCCCGGATTTTGGCCTGTGATCAAATGGCCATCTGCGACGACAAAGCTTGTCCAGTCATCACCTTTGACATAATTGCCACCATTTTTCTTCAGCATGTCTTCAACCAAAAATGGCACGACATGAGTGAGTTGCACGGTTTCTTCTTCAGAGTTGCTGAAACCGGTAACACGCTTGCCGCCGACCAATGGCTTGCCATCACTGGTTTTAGGGTGCAGCAATGCAGCAGGCGCATGACATACGAGCCCTAGGGGTTTATTGGCTTGATAAAACTGTTCAATCAAGACGATAGAATGTTTATCTTCGGCAAGATCCCACAGTGGACCGTGGCCGCCCGGATAAAAAATCGCATCATAATCGGCTGCATTGATTTCACTTAAGCGAGTGGTATTCGCTAGCAGTGCTTGAGCCTCAGGATCTTTGCTAAAGCGCGCAGTAGCTTCGGTCTGAAAGTCTGGCTCATCACTTTTTGGATCGAGTGGTGGTTGACCGCCCAGTGGCGAGGCTAAGGTAATGTCAAAACCTTTATCTTTAAAAACATAAAAAGGTGAGGCGAATTCTTCTAGCCAAAAGCCGGTTTTTAAACCCGTATCACCGAGTTTATCGTGTGACGTGATTACCATTAATATATTCATTTTCATACCATTACCTAAGTTGCTCACATCAATATGTGTGAGCTTTGGGTTTAGTTCATTTGACGTTATAGGGCTAAGGTCAAAATGTCACGGCTCATGGTTGGGTCAATATTGCCATGTTCGCCTAGTGCCACCATGCCGTGCAGTTCAAGCTGTTTCACTACAGCATCAACGTGGCTGGCATCGAGATCATAGGCAGATAAATGTGTCGGTATGCCCATGGCTTCGAAGAAAGCCTTGGTTTTTGCGATAGCGGCGTCGATACGCTCGTCATCTGTACCTGTGTTGATGTGCCACACACGGTCGGCGTACTGGAGTAACTTGTCGCGTTTAGCCTCTTTTGTACATTGCAGCAGGGCAGGCAGTATGATTGCCAATGTGCGCGCATGGTCGATATCGTAAAGTGCAGTTAGTTCATGGCCAATCATATGGGTTGCCCAGTCGTGGGGAACGCCGACGCCAATTGTGCCGTTGAGTGCCATAGTGGCAACCCACATTAAGTTCGCGCGAATGTCGTAGTCTTCGGGTTGAACTAGTACCTGTGGACCAAGCTCAATCAAGGTTTGTAACAGACCTTCGGCAAATCTGTCCTGTACGGCGGCGTTAACTGGGTAAGTGAGGTATTGCTCTGTGATATGTACAAAAGCATCGACAACACCGTTGGCCACTTGGCGTTCTGGCAGAGTGAAGGTTTTCGTCGGATCAAGTATTGAGAATTGTGGATAAACCAAATCATTACGGAATGGCAGTTTAGCCTGTAGTGATTTACGGGTCACTACGCTGGCGTTGTTCATTTCGGAACCGGTCGCAGGTAAGGTTAAGACTGAGCCAAAAGGCATAGCTTGAGTCACATTGGCGCCCCAGCTAGTGAGAATGTCCCAAGGTTCACCTTCGAATACCGCTGCAGCGGCAACAAATTTAGTGCCATCGATAACCGAACCACCGCCAACCGCGAGGAGGAAGTCGATATTCTGCTCACGCACTTGGGCGACGGCTTTCATTAAGGTTTCATAGGTTGGGTTTGGCTCAATGCCATCGAACTCGACAACGAAACGATTACCCAATGATTGTTTAACTTCGTCTAACGTGCCTGTTTTTCTAGCACTGCTGCCGCCAAAGAGGATCATCACTTTAGCATCGCTCGGTACTAGGGAATCAATTTCGGCGATAGTGTCTTTACCAAAACGGATGCGGGTCGGGTTGTAATAGTTAAAATTTAGCATGGATGATGTTATTCCTATTATTACTTTAAATGAGCAGCGTTAATTGAGCCGCATTTATTAATCGCCCGTTAAATTAGTAGACCAGTCGTCTAATGTTGGGGCGTGAAAATGTATTCTTTAAAAAATCTTTGGCTGATCGATATCAGCCAGTATTAGTTTTGAGTCGGTATTAGGTTAAAGGGCCGTTTTAGGCGTTAAAATGGCTTTAGTCGTTACGAGTGCACGTTCGAGTGCCGCAGGGCTGTGGCCCAACTTGTTCATTAAGCTGGCGCCTAACCACATGTGATACAACATTTCTGCGGTCGATTGCGGATCTTGCTGGGCGATTGATCTATCGGTTATGCCCACTTGAACGCAAGTCGTTAACCTCTCTATGATGCCGGCGGAGCCTTTAAGTAAGGCAACACGCATAGCTTCCGATAAATCGGCCACTTCGGCGCTGAGTTTCACGACCAGACACTTTTGATCTACGCAGCCATCGGCTTGTACGCGCAACCATTGTTGCCAGTATTGCATCAAGCGTTGATGGCCTGTTAGTGTCGAGTCATTGAATAATGCGTCTAAATCTAATTGATATTTTTCAAAATAATCAGTAATAAGCGCTTCGCCAAATTGTTCTTTGGATTTGAAGTAGTGATAAAACGAGCCTTTTGGCACTTCGGCCGCCTGCAGCAGTAGGGATAAGCCGACGCTGGAGAAGCCTTTGCGTACGATCAGCTTGTAGCCGATGTCGAGAATATGCTGGCGAGTGGATTGAGTTTCAATTTTCATGGGGGTTAGGATAAATCAAATTAGACCGGTCGTCTAGTGTTGTTTTTATCGACGATTTCAACATATTCGATTTAGTATGCTTTGCATTGTGACTTTTGCGCTGCCTTGAGCCAAGTTAATAAAATTGCCAAATTGATAAATGTTAGACGGATAAGGCATTCTGATGGTGAAATGGTGAAATGGTGAAATGGTGAAATGGTGAAATGGTGAAATGGTGAAATGGTCGGGTGGACAACATACTCACAGTGCTGAGATAAACCGTCACTGTGAGCATTCGATTCACGATTGATGTGAAATATTAATCGTACTGCCACTCAATCGAGATGATTAGAGGTAGCTACAGCAATATTCGGCAATGGCTGTGTTACGAATTTTAAAGCTAACATTTGCAGCCAGCTCAAACTGAGTTCCTTCGCTAAATTCTTGCCAAGTCGTTGTTTCTGGAAGTAACACCTCAAAACGGCCGCTAGTCACTTCCATGATTTCGCCTTGGGAGGTTGAGAACTCATATTCCCCTGGTAATACAACACCTAAGGTTTGCTTGCTGCCATCGGCAAAAAATACGCTACGGCTAGCCACTTTGCCATCAAAGTAGATGTTGGCTTTTTTAGATACTGACACTTGCTCGAGTAAACTCATTATTAATCCTCTATAAATTGGCTTGATATGAATTTATATGCATATTTAATAAATTTCAATGCATCATTGTCGCATGGATGTGCGCATTCAATATCAGTTGATGCTAACGTTCGGTTTATCGCTTATTTCCCACTATATCATTTTATTTGAAATGGTCGGTATGGCGTGGCTGTCATTTAAAGTTGTTAATCATTTTTTTACTTAAAAATAATGAGTTGTCGGCATTTTAGTGAACTTTTGATGAAAATAGTCGGCACCGCTTTGTTTAGCTGAGATTCTTCTCCTATAGTTTTAAGGCAGGTTTGATTCTGCAAAGATTGAAGGAATGGAATTCGACGCGCGACAAGGAGTCTCACCATGGGTTTTACTCGTAAAATTCAGCTTATCAGTTTATTGATTGTCCTATTACCCCTCATATTTGCCACCGCAATAGTGACTTACATTGCTCGCGATGAATTGTTTGCCGAGGCTCAGTCTCGTTTAGTGGCTGTGCGTGAGATCAAGCAACGGCAGATTGTTGGCATGTTTCAGGACTTTTCCGATAACCTGCAGGCCGTCAGCGCCGTAATTGCCAGCCAAAAAAGCCTCGATACTCTTACTGACATAGATCAAACCTTGCAGTCATTAAATAAATCCCTCGGTTTTTATGACCTATTTATTATTAGTGACGATGGCACCGTTTTATATACAGTGGCGAAGGAGTCTGATTTCGGCACCAATTTGCGTACTGGACCCTTCCATGATTCGGGATTAGCACAGTTATTTAATAAGGCATTGGGATCGGCGGGCACAGTATTACTACAAGATTTTTCCGCATACGCGCCTTCAAATGGTCAACCTGCGGCATTTATTGGCCAGTCGATTCAGTTCAATCAGCAAAGATTGGTGGTGGCGGCTCAAGTATCAATCGATCGCATCAACAGAGTTATGCAAATTCGTGAGGGTATGGGGCAAAGTGGTGAAACTTATCTTATTGGCCCAAATAATCGTATGCGTTCCGATTCCTTTCTTGACCCCATTAATCGCACGGTTACGGCTTCGTTTGCGGGAACGGTAGCTCAGAATGGTGTTGATACGCTGGCGGTAAAGGAGGCGCTGGCTGGTAAATCGGGTGTGATGCAAGTGAATGACTATAACAATAATCCCGTTTTATCCGCTTATTCTCCTGTCGTTGAGCTCGGTTTACGTTGGGGTTTGATGGCTGAAATTGATGTGAGTGAAATAGCAGCTCCCGCCTACCGTATGATGTTTATCGGCTTATCTGTTTGTGCAGCAGCCTTAGTGTTGGCGTTCGCTGCCGCTAAGTTAGTTACAGGGTTTGTATTAAAGCCGCTCGGCGGTGAGCCTGAGGACATGTGTAACTTGACCAGTATGATCGCCTCTGGCGATTTAACTCATAATTTACCGCATGTTCAAACGGATAATCACCTGATGAGTTGGTTGGCGCGGATGCAAACTAAGCTCAAAGAAATCATCAGTCAGCTGGTGGGCGTTGGACATGAACTCGAATCCGCCGCTGAACAAAATTCTGCCGCTATGACCCAAGCCGATTGCAGTATTCAGATGCAGGCGAAAGAAACCGATATGTTAGCAACCGCGGTCGAAGAAATGAGTTATGCCGCCGCGGAAATCAGCACGAATACGCTTAAATCCTCCGATGAAGTGTCAGCCTGTACCCATTCGAGTGAAATTCTTTCGCAAAATTTAGCCAGTACACGTAAAAGCTTGAAAGTGACCTTGAGCAGTTTTGCGACCATACATCAACAGGTGGGCAGCCTTGAGGCCGACAGTCAGAAAATCGGTTCGGTATTGGCTGTGATTAATGCCATAGCCGAACAAACGAATCTGCTGTCACTTAATGCGGCGATTGAAGCTGCGAGAGCTGGCGAGCATGGTCGTGGATTTGCTGTGGTTGCGGATGAGGTTCGCCAGTTAGCGGTGAAGGTTCAATTAGCAACTCAGGATATTGGGCAAGTGTTAAAAGGTATTCAGCAACAGTCAGGTGTGCTGGCGTTGCATAGTGTGACTTGTTCCACTGAAGCCTCTAAAACCGCAGAAGATGCGGATGGAATGCAGACCGCGGTGGATGATATTGCTTTGCGCTTAGAAACCTTAAAGGCATTAATGATTCAAACTGCAACCGCTGCGGAAGAACAAACAACGGTTTCGGCGACGATTGCGCAGGGGATTGCGGGCTTAAGCGTGGCGGCGGAGGAAAATAGTGCGGCTATCAGTCAAGTAGCAGCGAGTACGCGGAGTCTGTTGGGGTTAGCAAATCAGCTTGGTTTAACAACGGCACAGTTTAAGGTGTAGATATTTTTCGCTGCATTTACAGTGTTCTCACCTTAGTTGGTGCTGTAAATGTGACTGAGCTGGATGTTACACATCCGCCAGAAATGGATTTCTGGCGGATATTTTTATCAGGACTTCAGTTGGTTATCCCATGAGTGAGCATTAACGTTTACGCCAAATTGTCATTTCTGAGATGGAATGTTGGAATTTACGTTTAGTCTCGCGGATCACGAAGGGGATTTCCTTCACTGCGACCAGCTCAAATTGGCCGATCAAGGTTTCGGTCAAACCATCTAAGGTGGTGAAGTTCTCTCCTTTGACTTTAACGCCACCTAACCATTTATCCTTGGGCGTATAATCTTCAAGCCAAGTGTATGGCGAGGCAATCACAAGGTATCCTCCTTGATTAATCCGCTGGGCAATACTGGTTAAAAAGTGTTTAGGCTCGTTCAACCTGTCGATAAGATTTGAGGCATAAACCAAATCATAACCTGTGTAGATGGGCTTTAAATTACAGGCATCACCTTGTATAAAGTTGACCTTTTTCGCCTCAAGCTCATATCCCAGTTTCGCGAGACTCGCACTCTTAAATTCCTGTAAGTCGCCTTCGGTGCGTATGGTGTAACGTTTTTCACCTTGTTCTGTCAGCGCATAGGCCTGTTGAATAAAGCGCGCCGAGAAGTCGATACCATCAACATGATCAAACACTTTTGCCAGCTCGAAACTCGCGCGACCAACGGAGCAGCCGATATCAAGGGCTTTAGCTGTATGAGTCAATTGAATTTCACTCAGCGCTTGCTGCACACCATTGACGCAGAAGTTAGCAACCCCGAAATATTCGGCGCCATAGTGGAATTCAAGGTATTGGGAAATCAGTTCATCTGTTTCGTACACATTGACCTCGGCCATTTGAGCTGGATTTTGGGGGGATTCCACATAGCGAAAGCCCGCGTGTTGATAAAAATGTCGACGAAACGCATAGCGTGATGAAGCTATTGCCTCATTACCCGTAGAGATCCACGAGCCGCCTTTGATGAGATTATGTTTGCCATCGAAGGTTGGGGTGGAGAAATCATCGTAAAGTGGGTGTACGGCGAAGCCGTCAAAACCGTCGATTGCGCTTTCTGTCCATTGCCAAACATTACCGACAATATCGAAAAAGCCATTATGTTCGAAGCGATTCACTGGGCAAGAAGAGGCGTAATAAGCCAAAGCAATATTGCCCGGCACTTCATGCCAATCGGGCGCATCTGCGGGCACATTCTCGCGTAAGATGTACCACTCAGCTTCAGTTAATAGACGTATATTGCTTTGCTTTTGTTCGGCTTTCCAATTACAGAAGGCCTTAGCTTCGAGCTGATTCACTTCAACAGGCCAGTTTAATGGCAGCGGAATTTCTTCCACTAAGTTACGTTGCCACCATTTATCTTGTCTTAAGCGCCAAAAACGCGGCATTTGTGCTTGGGTATAGGCAAGCCAAGCTTGGCCTTCTTCATTCCAAAATTGGGGTGAGCGATAGCCGCCAGCTTCGACGAATGCGAGATACTCTTGATTCGAGACTAAGAATTTAGCCGCCTTAAAGTCGTTAACGTTAAATATTTTATGGCCGTACTCATTGTCCCAGCCGTAGGTTTGGTCTTGTTCTGTTTTGCCTAAGGTCACTTTTTGCCCTTTTACAGCCAATAAACTGTTGGTCTCGGCAGGGGCGGTGTCTTGGCACGCAGGCCAGAGGTGGTTGGGCGCGACATACTCCAGCGGCAGTTGGCGGATGATCACCGATGAGGTTTCTAAATGAATACGCTCATGTTCAATGCCCATCAAAATGATCCAAGCTGGACTATTTTGAGTGATAGGTAACGCTAGAGGCATTTCATCGATAACACGATTGATGACAGCATTAACTTGTTGGCGATAGCTTCGCACCTCTGCTACATCCGGCCACGGATAATGTTGTTCGTTCAAATCATCCCAAGACATCTCATCGACACCAATGGCGAACATGGATTCGAAGTTGTCGTTTACTCGTTCATCGAGAAATTTACCAAGTTTGAGTTTGTTGATATAGAAAGTGGCCGTATGGCCAAAGTAAAAGATTAACGGATGGCGCAGCGGCTCGGCTTTGAGGTAATAGGCGCTATCTTCTTGGATCAAATCATACAGAGACTCGTATAAAGCCCATGTCTGATTAAAGTATTGCTTAAGCTCTTGACGCTTTCCGGCCTCAGTTTCACCAATGAGCTTAAGGGTTTGAGGGGGTTGCGTTATGGGCTTATCCATAGACAAGTAAACTCCGTATTTATCGGCCTGCGGTGCAAGCATGGGAAGATTAATCTATCGTGTGTGACTCTATACGCGATTACTGAGCTCAGGATCACTTTGTCAGCTTAATGTGTCGGTTTGAGGCAAAGTGTTTTACAAACTAACAGAAAGACCAATGGGGTCCAACATCAGTGCTGGAGCTTAAAGCATCTCAGGTATGACCCTTTGGTTTGGAATTATCTTACAAAGAAAGTGATGCGCTCAATTTAGTGATGCTATCCCTTACAGGGATTAAAATTATTTTATCCCTGAAGAGTATTTTCTCTGTCGGGGTTAAGGCAGAATGATCCCGTCCGTAAAATTATTATGCAGGATATAACGGGATGACAATTAACGCATTATGGATACCCGCCTGGTATGAGCTTGATCCGTCGATCGTAGTGGGTGTGACTGAGGAGTTTGTTTTTCACAAGACTGCCGCAAACGAGGCGTTAAAGTTTTACAGCGGTGCAAAGGAAAACGATGCCGTTAAGGCAACCGGAACTATTTCGGCCATTAAGCACAATGTCTTGGGGGACATTGAAAGTGTCGATGCGCAGGGGCTCGATTATACGCTTGTGTTGCAAGATGGACGGCGTTTGTTAGTCAACGCAGAGGAAAACCCTGGCTTGGTTTATGAGTGGGTTGATGACAGTTGGCAGCCTTCAGATATGGTCATTACAGATTGGACATTAGCAGTACAATTTGCGTCTTTATCACCATTGACACCAATAAAGTAATTGAAGGTTTATCGTGAGTAACTAGATGGCAAAGTGCAGTTAGCGCTCGAGATCCGAGGTTGACTGCACTTTTACTTGTTCAGCAAGTTGTTGGTATTCTTGTTTGATTCCATTCATAAATTTAATATATGTATCCTGCATGCATTTTAACTATGTCTACTGATAATTAATCGAGTCGGCTTCAAAATGGTTACGCTTCATTTTGTCCTGAGACGTTATCTTTTCTATAAATCGATTTTAAACAAAGTGTTAGAGTTAACAGCTATGTTATACCGTATGAGTGTATAACTGTTTTCCTCGTCTTCTTCGGGACAAATGCTTACATCAAGGTGCTGCCATATCCTTATAGTGTTTCTATCTCGATGATTGGATTGTGCCTGTGAGCATTTTGCTCTAGATTGATATTTCTTTGTTTTTATCTTCTGGCCTTGATGCTTTTTTGCCCTTTGGAGCCTTGTAATGGCTAATATTCTGTTAGTTGCCAATCTCAACTGTGATCGGATTTTACTGCTTGATAAACCTTTAAAAACAGGTGGACGTTTCCATTATCAAGATGGCGGCCAAAGGCTCGGCGGCGGTGGGGCAAATACCGGATTAGGTTTAGTCTGGGCTGGGCATAGCGTCGCGCTGGTGAGTCAAGTGGGCCGTGATGACATGGGGGATTGGCTCATTGCAGAAGCCAGTACGCAAGGGCTCGATTGTCGCTTAGTGCAGCGCCGCACCGGCAATACATGCGAAATGCTGCTTGTAATGACGCCAGACGGCGAGCGCACCATTATTCGGCCACAAAGACCCATATTTGAATTATCTGTACCGCCGAAATGGCAGCCATGGGACGCGTTGTATTTTAATACTTCCGCTGAAGGCTCTGTCAGCTGGGCAAAAACAGCTTTAGAACATTGTCTTGTGGTCGCGCAATTAGCCAAGGACGACAGACAGAGACCTTGTCATATTTTATTGGCCTCCATGAGTGATATTCAGGGGCGTTGTGATGGCGCATCTTGGGAATATGGCAAAAGCATTGGTGGCGATTGTCTGCGTTACTTTATTGTCACCGATGGTATCAATGGGGCTAAGGTTTACACGCACGATCAAGTGCAGCATGTTGCTGCTATCCCTGCCACAGTTGTTGATACCACTGGCGCGGGTGATGCCTATGCGGCAGGGTTGATCCACAGTCTCTGCATTGGCCAATCAATTACTGAGGCCATGGCAGAAGGGGCGATTTGGGCGGCATTTGCGGTGGCAACCGATAGTTCTATTCCGGGTGAGGCACTAAAACAGTATTTAGAGACAAAGCAAACGACATGATAAGTATTATTGTGACCAGTTTGAGTCATCTTTTTGTCATACGTCCTTGCTAGAGTATGTCTTGTGGCGCATAGCTTGTCCCTTAACGTTTTCTTGTACTTTTCTCCCATTTATTGGTTAGTATGTTTTTGCCTCGTTTCCCCAACGAGGCATTTTTTTGCTCAAAATAAAGTTATTCCATCGTAGAACGCCAATACGACAGAAATCTTGTGCGGCCATGGCGCAATTGCGTTAACATTTATTCAACTAAAATAGTTATCGTTAAATTAAAATAATAAGCCACTCAAGGTGTTCTGTAGTCTTTGGAGTTGAGAATGGGCAATAACGCTTGGAATGATAAAAATAAATTTATTTGGCTTCTGTCTGTTTTGCTTTTGGTCGCCTTTTTAGTGACCAGCGGTATCAGTTACAAAGTGGCCCATGATTCACTGAGCCAACAAATAGAGAGCAATACCTTACCGCTCACAAGTGACAATATTTATTCAGAAATTCAACAGGATTTGTTACGACCCATCTTTATTTCATCCTTGATGGCGCAGGATACCTTTGTTCGGGATTGGACCTTAAGTCATGAGCAAGAGCCCGAAAAACTCATTCGTTACCTTAAGGAAATCCAAGAAAAATACGGTACTGTCACGAGCTTTTTTGTGTCTGAGAAAAGTCGAAATTATTACCATTCCACGGGCATTTTAAAAAAAATCCAAGATGTAGAGCCTGACGATGCTTGGTATTTTCGAGTGCGTTCTTTACCTGAATCTGAACATTATGAGGTTAATATTGATGCCGATACGGCAGACCGCAGTAAGACAACCGTATTTGTGAATTATAAGGTTTTTGATTTTGAAGGAAAATTTATTGGTGTTACCGGTGTGGGGTTGGCGGTTGAAAAGGTTAAAGCCTTAATTGAGTTATATCAAAAGCGTTATAACCGCCGAGTGTTTTTTACCGATCGGCAAGGTAATGTCACTTTGCATGGCGATCAATATGACGGTACGGATTCGCTGCAAACGAACGTAGGGCTTGATAATTTGGCTACGCGTATTTTAACCAGCCCAAGTGCCGCCTTCAGCTATCAGAAAAACGGGAAAACGGTTTATCTCAATAGTCGCTTAGTTCCTGAGTTTAAGTGGTATTTGATTGTTGAGCAGGAGGATGCGCCACAAGAGCGGGAACTGTTAAATACGTTTTGGGGTAATTTGGCGTTAAGCCTAATGGTGACCCTAGGTATTTTATTCATCTCAAACATGACCTTAGGTCGTTATCAGCGCAAACTAGAAATTATGGCTTCTACCGATAAGCTCACTGGCGCCGCTAACCGTCAGGTGTTTGATGAGTACTTTAGGCAGGCGTTAGATAAAGCTAAGCTGACACAATCGCCGATTTCAATACTCTTGTTGGATATCGACCACTTTAAAAAAGTGAACGACAGTTATGGGCATGGGATTGGTGACTTAGTATTAAAAACCATGACTAATATGCTGCGTGGTTTACTGCAACAACAGGATATTTTATGTCGCTGGGGCGGTGAGGAGTTTTTAATTTTACTCCCTGAGATGGATTTATCTCGAGCGGCAGAACTGGCAGAACAGATCCGTGACCTCATTTCCCAGCGGGAAATTAAAGTGAATGGATTGCACATTTCTATTACTGCCAGTATTGGTGTTGCTGAGCATCAACTGCAAGAGCCCGCAGAGGACCTTATCAAACGTGCCGATCTGGCCTTGTATCAGGCAAAAGAAGCGGGCCGAAATCAAGTGGTGTTAAATCATTCATAGACTCTACTCGGTTCTTCTTGGCAGCAATGTTTAGTCTACCTTTGTGGGTTATGGCGCGGGTTGATTGTGTTATTGGCGTATCGCGGTTTACACTCTGACAGTAATGCGCGATAGGCCATTGATTTGGAGTTGCTGATGTCAAAGTTGTTGATTAATAAATTGTCTGGATTGTACTTAGGAACCCATCTTCAAGAAATGTCCGGAGTTGCTACGGGGATTGATGGTAAGCAAGCGGCTCAACAACTGTTAGTGCATATCGACCATGTTGAAGGGGACGTGCAGGCCGATCCAAAACACCATGGCGGCCTTGATCGCGTGCTACATCATTTCCCCCGCGAGCACTACGGCCAATATCGTCGTTGGGACTTAATCACCCAGCTCGAAGATGCACCCAGCATGGGAGAGAACATTAGCACCGTTGGACTGAACGAAACTCAAGTCAATATTGGCGATATCTTGCAAATTGGCGCAGTAAAAGTGCAAGTGACTCAGCCGCGTTCACCTTGTTTTAAATTGAATCTGCAATTTGGTCACAGAGAATTCGCACTCGCCATGCAGCAAAGCCAATTATGTGGTTGGTTTTATAGAATCTTAACCCCAGGGATTATTCAGTTAAACGATAAGATTGAATTAGTTGAGCGTCGTACTGATATCAGTGTTGCCGAGGCCATGTCACTCTATTTCTCGCCAACGTTTAATGCCAGCGGCTATGATCGTTTAGCTTGCTGCGAGGGATTAGCGCAGAGTTGGGTTAATAGCCTACAACGGCGCTTAGCATCACAAACGGTGGAAGATTGGCAAATGCGCTTATACCAATCGTATTAAATATCTGTTCATTCAGCGGGAGTTCAACGCGCTTTAGACAAGACGAAGGCTTGAAGGCATAGTGGTGCTCTGTCTAAAGCCTTGAACGCAGTATAAAGCGCATTGAAACCCGCCCTTCGGGAGCCTCACAGGCATCCCACTCCCGTGTTGCATTGCCTTAAAAGGGAATAACCATTTCTGCGTCAATGCGCCTTGGATTGAGATGCCTGTGAGGCTCTGAACTGATTAGATATTTAATGTGATTGGTATTATGTGGGCCGAGCGGTAAATAAGTATTTATATTCATAATGATAAAACAGGGATGACCTTATGATTGAACCCGTTACAAAAAGTGATAAAGATTTTGGCTTACTGGTATACGCCTCAAGTTTTATTGGATACTTAGTGCCGTTGGGCTCTATTCTTGGTCCTTTGGTCCTTTGATCATTTGGCTGATGAAGCGTGAAGAGTCCGCATTTGTTGATCAATGTGGCCGTAGTTGCTTGAACTTTAAATTGAGCCTGTTGATTTATGTGATCATCAGTGGCGTATTAGCTTTGGTCGGCATTGGTTTCATCTTTTTAGCCATACTCGGCATATTCGATTTGGTGTGCACTGTGCTGGCGATTATTAAGGCCAGCGAAGGTAAAGTGTATCGCTATCCATTAACGATTAAATTTATTGCTATGGATTAATTACCTCTGCGAGTTAAAGAAAAACGCCTTAGATGGAAACATCTAAGGCGTTTTTTATGGCGTAAGTTTTAAGGTTTTACACCTTAAACTTGGCCACTAAGGTATCTAAGCGGTGTGACAGTTGATTCAAGGCTAAACTCGCCTGTGCCGCCGCTTGTGCAGTATTGGCAGTACGTTGAGTAATGTCATTGATTTCAGTGACGTTACGGTTGATGTCCTCCACCACTGTGGATTGTTCTTCCGTTGCCGCAGCAACTTGGATATTCATGTCGCTGATAAGACCAATGCGATCGCTAATGCCAATTAACGATTTGCTGGCTTCATCGACGGCCACAACGCCTTCGTGGGAGCGGGTACGACTCTGGGCCATCGCATTAACCGCGCGGCTGGCTTCCGATTGCAGCTTGTCGATCATGCCTTGCACTTCATTGGTCGATGCTGCTGTGCGTGAGGCTAAGTTACGTACTTCATCGGCCACGACAGCAAATCCGCGTCCAGCTTCGCCGGCACGTGCTGCTTCAATGGCCGCGTTGAGGGCTAACAAGTTAGTCTGCTCAGAGATTGCGCGGATCACATCTAAAATACCACCGATGGATTTAGTGTGGGTCGCGAGGGACTCAATCACTTCACCCACTTGGCCAACGTCTTTCGACAATTGGTTAATGGTATCGCGGGCACGGGTTACCACAACTTGGCCGCTGCTGGCTTCAGTATCTGCATCTCTGGCGGCAACCGCAGCTTGGGCGGCATTACTGGCAATTTCGTTAACCGTCGCGCCCATTTCATTAATGGCCGTTACCACCATCATAGTGCGATCTTTCTGCTCATGGCTGTCTTCTAAGGTTTGCTGTGCCTGATTCGACACATCCTTAGCCGAGAAACCGAGCTGTTCGCTGGTTTGTGCCACTTCGATGACCGAATCTTGGATCTTACTGATAAAGCTGTTAAATCCCTTGGCGAGTTGCGCAATTTCATCTTCACCATTGACAGGTAGACGTTGACGTAAGTCACCTTCGCCTTCGCCTATGTCGTGGAACATCGCGGCAACTTGGGCAATAGGACGACTTACTGAACCTGCCACCACGATGGCGAGGACAATAAAGCCCGCTGCAATGATTAGCGTCCAGATTAAGATCTGATAAGCCGCTTCGGTTAATAGTGCGAATACTTCGGCCTCTGGCACCTGTGCGACTAAGTACCAATCCATAGATGCGATATAACTACTGGCAACCAGCATGTTTTCGCCATTGATTTTGGTATTGATCAGATTGAAATCACTGCGGTTTAATAATGAGCTTGAACTCGCATCCTTGTATAAGCTGCTTAGGTTGCTCTTACCAATTTGGTTCGTATCTGGGTGGAGTTTTACCTCACCTTTAGCATCCACTAAGTAGACTAAACCGGTTTCTTCAATTTTAAACGAGCTCAGCAAACGCACCATGTCATCGAGTGATTTAGCAAGCCCGACTAAGCCGCGACCATTGGGTTGTTGGTAGTTGATGAAGAGTTTGACTTCGCCGTTGGCCTCAGTAAATACGTTCAACATACGTTCTTGGCCACTGTCTCGGTAACCAAAAAACCAGCCATCCTGCGCAGGAGTGAGCACGCGCAAAAAACCATCCTGAGTGTAGTAGGCGGCAGTTTGTCTATCTGCGTAGGAAGCTTGCGCTAGCTTATACTGACGAGTGATGTCTTTGAGTTGGGCTACGACTTGGGTTTCTTGGGCCTGCGGTCTACCGTCTTCGAGCCATTGCAGTAACATGCGGCTACTGGCCAATTGCTCTGCAGCATTCATCAAAGTGGAAATGTCGAGATCGATCTTATTGCGAATTTGCATCATTAAGCTCGGTAATTCCGAACCTAACATCCTTTGTTGTACGACATTTTTCGCGCTACGTTGGCTTAATACGCCGACGAGTATGGTCGACAACAGTACTGCAAATGTCACTGTTAACAGAATTTTCTGCTTAATGGTGAGGTTATTAAATATCATAAATATCAATATGCCTGTGTTGGACTATTTTGAGTTATCGGTCAACGCACTCTTGTACGGTAAAAGATTATCGGACAGAAATGTTAAAAGTTAACCTTAGTCTAGGCCGATTGCCGAATAAAACAGCGTATAGAACACTTATTTGGCCTAACCTGTTGGTCTTGCTGTAGATCTAATTATGTAGAGTATAGATGGAAATGAGATGGTGATTGAAAACGAACTCTTTTTTGTGTGGCAATTGTGGCCAATGTCGCGAGTAAGGGCAAGCAAAAAAGTGAACTATTCGTGTAAAAGGTGAAAAAAAGGCGCTCCACTGAGCGCCATTATTTACATTTATCATCCAAATGTTACATGTTGGGGTAGTTTGGACCACCACCGCCTTCTGGTGTAACCCAAGTAATGTTTTGGCTCGGATCTTTAATGTCGCAGGTTTTGCAATGAATGCAGTTTTGCGCATTGATTACAAACTTGGGTTGACCCGCCTCTTCGACGATTTCATACACGCCTGCTGGGCAGTAACGCTGTGCTGGCTCATTAAACTGAGTCAAGTTAATGCCCAGTGGAATGCTGCTGTCCTTGAGACGTAAATGGCAGGGCTGATCTTCCTCATGATAAGTGCTCGACAGATACACTGAGGACAGTTTATCGAAGCTAAGCTTGCCATCGGGTTTTGGATAATCAATCTTGCTGTAAGCGTTCACAGGTGCCATTTGCGCATAGTCTGGGTGCTCATCACGCAGTGTGATAGGGAACTTTCCGCCAAACCAGTTTTGATCTATATAGTTGAATGCGCCGCCTAAATAGGTACCAAATTTGTGCATCGCTGGACCAAAGTTGCGGGATTTATGCAATTCTTCGTATAGCCAGCTTTCTTCAAGGTGGGTTTGGTAACAGTCGAGATCTTTACCGCCTTCAACCCCTGCCATCATGGCTTTACCTAAGGTTTCTGCTGCAACAATCCCGCTCTTCATCGCAGTGTGAGTGCCTTTGATTTTAGCAAAGTTCAACGTACCCGCGTTGCAGCCTATGATAAGACCGCCAGGAAAACTCATCTTAGGTAGCGAGTTTAAGCCGCCTTTAGTAATCGCGCGGGCGCCATAACTAAGGCGTTCGCCACCCGTTAAATACTTAGCAATCACAGGGTGGGTTTTATAGCGCTGGAATTCGTCAAATGGGCTCAGATGCGGATTTTTGTAGTTCAAATCAATAATAAGGCCGACCGCAATTTGGTTATCTTCTATGTGATAAAGGAAGCCGCCACCCGATGCGCCCTCGGTTAATGGCCAGCCACCTGTGTGAACGACTTTGCCTTGTTCGTGTTGCTCGGCGGGGACTTTCCAAATTTCTTTGAAGCCTAAACCATAATGCTGTGGTGTTTTACCATTATCTAAATGGTATTTTTCGATAAGTTGCTTGCCTAAGTGGCCGCGGCAACCCTCGGAGAAAACGGTATATTTAGCATGCAACTCCATGCCTGGCATAAAGCTGTCTTTGGGTTCGCCATCGGCACCCACTCCCATATCGCCAATTAAAATACCTTTAACGCTGTTATCGGCGTTAAATAGCAGTTCACTGGCGGCAAAGCCGGGGAATATTTCGACACCGAGTTCTTCTGCGCGATTGGCAAGCCAGCGGGACAGATTACCGACGCTGATAATAAAATTGCCGTCGTTGTGCATGGTTTTTGGCACAAAAGCATTAGGCATGACTCTGCCGTCGGTGGCTGAGCTGAGTAGGTAGATTTCGTCGTGGGTGACAGCGGTTTTTATTGGGGCATCTTTTTCGCGCCAGTCGCTGAATAGCTCGTCTAGCACTTTTGTCTCGAACACTGCGCCTGACAGAATATGCGCGCCCACTTCTGAGCCTTTTTCTACCACACAGACGGTAATTTCTTTGCCTGAATCCTGTGATATTTGCATTAATCGACACGCCGTGGCCAAGCCAGCTGGACCAGCACCGACGATAACAACATCGAATTCCATTGATTCGCGTTCCATCAGTTCACCTCTTCCTTCACGTTTCCTCGATTTTTATCGAGTGTTGTAGTTTGTAAACGGGCGTTTTATTGCTTGCACCACCTTACCTGAAAATAAGATAAGGTCACAGTGGATTAAGCTGCTGTTTAGTCTAATTCAATACAAATCTTTAGGTGAGGACTGTCACAGATTATTCACGCTAGCGTGATCTAGGTTAATAAATACCTGTTTAGGGGTATAGCTAGTGAGTACTTTCGGCCTATAATCACCGACGACGGTTCTCCGAGCTTGCCTGCCTAAGTCGAAAGATATGGAGGTGTAGCCGTGGTAATAATGCCACCGGGGTGGGATAAGAAATGCTCTCACCTCCCACACTTGGAAAGGTGATCATGTCTCAATTACAAGACAGCTTTGGTCGAAAATTTCACTATTTACGGATGTCAGTCACTGACGTTTGTAACTTCAAATGCAGTTACTGCCTCCCTGATGGTTATCATCCAGAAGGTAAACCAAAATTCTTATCTCTCAATGAGATAGAAAACTTGGTCTCCGCATTTAGCCAAGTCGGCACCCAAAAAATCCGCATTACAGGCGGTGAACCTACCCTGCGTAAAGACTTTACCGACATCATTCGTGTCGTCGCTGATAACCCGCGCATTCATACTATTGCGACGACGACTAATGGATATCGACTCGAAAAGCATGCCAAAGAATGGTTCGATGCTGGCTTGCGTCGTATCAATGTGTCCGTGGATAGTTTAGATCCCAAAATGTTTTACCAGATCACCGGCGAAAATAAGTTTGATGAAGTGATGCGGGGGATTGATGCCGCCTTGTCGGCAGGTTTCGAGCGAGTAAAAATCAACGCCGTACTGCTTAAAGGTTTAAACGATAAAGATTTGCCACGTTTTTTACACTGGATTAAACACACGCCAATCGACCTGCGTTTTATTGAGCTGATGGAAACGGGTCTTGGTCGTGAGTATTTTGAAGCACATCATCTAGCGGGCGCTGACATCAAAGCGCAGTTACTGGCAGATGGCTGGCAATTAGATACGCCAAGCGCCTCCGATGGTCCAGCCCAAAATTTCAGCCGCAGCGATTATCAGGGCCGTATCGGCTTGATCATGCCCTATGCCAATAATTTTTGTGCTACCTGTAACCGTTTACGGGTATCTGCTAAGGGTAAATTGCACTTGTGCCTCTTTACGGAATCCGGTGTCGATTTACGTGATCTGCTACAGCATTCTAACCAGCAAGCGGAATTAATTGAGCGTCTGCACGGTCAATTAGCCCAGAAGAAAGAAACCCATTACTTGCATCAAGGCATCACAGGTGTCACTCAGCATCTTGCCTCTATTGGCGGCTAGACCTGATTTTAGGTCAGTTGCCATAGCCAATTTAGCGCGAGTATAAGCTCAATTTCCCTTGTACCCTGTTTTGACCTCAATTAAAGGATCGCTCCGATGAGCAATGTATTTACCCATATTAATGCCGATGGCAATGCCCATATGGTCGATGTAACTGAAAAAGCCGTTACCGAGCGCGAAGCCCGTGCAGAAGCTTTTATCGAGATGGCGAGCACGACACTCGAGATGATCATGAGTGGTAGCCACCACAAGGGTGATGTGTTTGCGACCGCGCGTATTGCGGGCATTCAAGCCGCGAAAAGAACCTCAGACCTTATCCCTTTATGTCATCCACTAATGCTGACTAAAGTTGAAGTTGATTTAGAGGCACAACCTGAACATAACCGCGTGCGTATTACTAGCCTGTGCAAGTTATCCGGCAAAACGGGCGTAGAGATGGAAGCGTTAACTGCAGCTTCAGTGGCGGCGTTAACTATCTATGACATGTGCAAGGCCGTGCAAAAAGATATGGTGATCTCCCAAGTCCGTTTGCTAGAAAAACGTGGCGGCAAATCGGGACATTTTAAGGTTTAGCCTGACAGAATAGGCTTTAGCCACTCGGCAGATTACCAAGTGAGCGAAGCTGTCCAAGCTTAAGTCTGACGCGCTATTGGTGAGTCAGTTAAGCGGATCAAAAACGAGAGAAGATTATGATTAACGTGTTGTTTTTTGCTCAAGTTCGAGAATTATTGGGCACAGCTAAATTAAGCCTAGAGGCGAGCGAGCAGACACAAACCGCTGAAGCGTTACGTGCGACGCTGGCCGCCACCGACGATAAATGGGCTAAAGTATTAACCTCAGACAAATTGCTGGTAGCGGTAAATCAGACCATCAGTCAATGGGATACGCCTGTAAACGATGGTGATGAAGTCGCCTTTTTCCCACCCGTTACCGGAGGTTAATATGCGCTTATTACCCGCAGTTCGAGTGCAAGAAGTCGATTTTAGTGTGACCGACGAATATCGGCAGTTGGCTCAAGATGATAGCGATGGTGCCGTAGTCACTTTCGTCGGTAAAGTGCGTGATTTTAATGATGGCGCCGCCGTGACTGACTTAACCTTAGAGCACTATCCTGGCATGACAGAAGCCGTGCTAGAACAAATCGTTGTCGAGGCGCGCAGTCGCTGGCCACTGAACAAAGTCACTGTGATTCACCGCGTGGGCACTATGGCCTTAGGTGAGCAAATTGTATTTATCGGCGTAACCAGCGCCCATCGCAAAGCCGCCTTCGCGGCCTGTGAATTCTTAATCGACTTCCTAAAAACCAAGGCGCCATTCTGGAAATTAGAAGCGGGCGAGCAAGGTAAAAGTTGGGTTGAGGCGAAAGATGCCGATGAACAAGCTGCCAAACTGTGGCAACACAAAGATTAATTACAGCAAAAATACGCGCAGTGGCAAGGCAGCTTGCTAGCTCTACATGAACGCGAACACGGCACTGAGGTGACCCAATGCAGAGTTTGACCCGTTTCTTCCACTCCCTTGGTTTTGTATTACTGTTTTGCTTAGCAGTTGTACCATCGACCAGTCGCGCAGTGGATAATGCGCCGATTCCTGCCATCGCCGCGGCGGCTAATATCAAGTTTGCCTTGGATGACATTGTTAAAAACTTCACCGCAGAAACGGGTCTCAAAGTACGGGTCTCTTATGGTTCATCGGGAAATTTTGTCGCGCAAATTCAACACGGTGCGCCGTTTGAAATGCTGCTGAGCGCCGATGAGCGTTATATTGCCGAGCTGAACAAAGTCGGTTTTACCCAAGGCGAGGGCGTGCAGTATGCCGTTGGCCGTTTAGCCTTAGTCGCCCCTAAAAATTCACCGCTCGCACTAGATATCGAACTCAATGGCCTAAAAGCATTAATGGCCGCGGGTCAGCTAGAGCGTTTTGCGATTGCCAATCCTGACCATGCACCCTACGGTGAACGCGCCCGAGAGTTATTGAAAAAACTCGGTTTATGGGATGAGCTACAAACTAAGTTGATCTTAGGCGAAAACGCCTCCCAAGCGGCGCAGTTTGCGATCAGCGGCTCTACTCAAGGCGGAATTATTCCTTTATCACTGGCAATTGCGCCGCAGTTTCAGGCCCTCGGTCATTATTTAGCTCTGCCCTCAGATCTCCATGGTCCGCTGAATCAACGTATGGCGTTAATGCCTAAGGCTAGCTCAACCGCCGAGCGTTTCTACCAATATCTACAGTCAGACGCCGCCCGCGCCGTATTCACTCAATACGGTTTTGGTTTGCCAGTAAGTTAAGGATTCCAATGGATTGGCAGGCGCTGTGGTTATCGGTCAAACTCAGCAGCATCACAGTATTGGTGCTGATCCCCCTTGCGATACTCGCGGGGCGAGCTTTGGCCTACCGCCAATTTGTCGGTAAATCTTGGGTCGAAGCGCTGATCATGGTGCCCTTAGTGTTACCGCCGACTGTGATTGGCTATTACTTGCTGGTGGGGCTCGGTAGTCAGAGTTGGCTCGGACAATGGATAGAGCAACTGACTGGCCAGCAGCTCGTGTTTCATTTTTCAGGTCTGGTTATCGCTTCCGTGTTCGTCAATATCCCCTTCGCGGTGCAGCCGATCCAGCGGGCCTTTGAAGCTGTGCCGAATGATGTCCGCGATGCCGCAGCTTGTTGTGGCATGAGCCGACTTAAAATATTGCTTAAGATTGAATTGCCTATGGTGTGGCCGGGTGTGCTAACCGCGCTGGTGTTGTGTTTCTCCCATGTGCTCGGCGAGTTTGGCGTTGTGTTGATGATGGGCGGCAATATCGCTGGCGAGACTAAGACAATTTCTATTTCTATCTACGACAGTGTGCAAGCCTTCGATTTTAATGCCGCAGGCACTATGTCATTAGTGTTATTACTGTTTGCGGTAACGGCTTTGGCGCTGACTACCAGTTTATCACGGCGTTTAGGAGGTCAGCGTGGCGCAAATCATCGCTGATCTGCAGTGTCAGATCCAAAACCATAAATACATTAAACTCAACGCTGATTTTCGTTGTAAAGCTGGCGAAGTGCTCGCTGTGGTGGGGCCGTCTGGCGGTGGCAAAACGACCTTGCTACGGATGATCGCTGGATTAAATCATCCCGATACGGGCCAAATCCATTTTGGCGAACGGCCTTGGTTTGATGATAAAGCGCGCATCGCCTTAAGCCCGCAGCAACGCCATATCGGTTATATGCCGCAGCATTTTGGCTTATTTCCGAATCTCACTGCCTTGGAAAACGTAGTCGCTGGACTTGACCATATCCCTAAATCTGAGCGCATTGTACGCGCGAAAGATTGGCTTGAGCGAGTCAACCTACAAGGCCTACCCGATAGATTGCCAGCGCATTTATCTGGCGGTCAGCGTCAGCGGGTCGCGCTTGCCCGGGCACTTGCCCGCGAACCTTCAGTATTATTACTCGATGAGCCTTTTTCGGCGGTAGACAGGGAAACCCGCGAGCGTTTATATCTCGAACTGGCGCGCCTCAAAGAGCAGTTACTCTGCCCAGTGATCATGGTTACCCATGACTTAAATGAAGCTTTGTTGCTAGCCGATTCGATGATTTTGATCAGCCAAGGGAAGATGCTACAGCAGGGCGCACCTTTCGAGGTGTTGTCGCGGCCTCGCAATGAAGCGGTGGCGCGGCAGATGGGGCTAAGGAATATTTTCGACGGTGAAGTGGTGTTTCAAGACAGCACAAAAGACCTCACTTGGCTTAAGTTTGGCGAACAGTTAATTGCCTGCGACTATGGCAAAGATCGCCCTGTGGGAAGTCGAGTTCGTTGGGTTATCCCCAACCAAGGTATTCGGTTTAATTCGATTTCCAAAGGGCGTTTATGCCGCAGCTTTAATAAGTTAGATGTCACTATCGACGCTATGCTGGTGATGGGGGAATCGGTCCGGCTTATCTGCTATATCACAGGTACTCAGTTACAACTTAACACCGAAGTCTCGCTGCATTTTGCCCAAAAACTTGCACTCACAAAAGGAATGCAAACCACAGTGGCACTCAAATCCGAACAAATTCATATTTTGGAATAACGTGATATCGCACTCTAATGACGTTTTTTACCCAGCAATCCAATCCAAAATGTCCCTTCCAATAGCATGCCTAAGATGATGAACACCAATACACTGGTGGCGCTGCCATAGGCATAAGCGCTTAATGCTGCTATTAATAACAAGCTTAAGCTTATCCATCGCATGACTGGTTTCATTTTCGCTCCGATTTAAAAATACCGTTACCTGACGCTAAGTTATCTGACTTTAGTCGAGGGAGATTTATTTGCCAATCCCACTTTTTAATGACACAGATAGACTAAAATACCCGCTAAAATTCAATCCTCTTGATTCTAAATGGCGAAATTGAGGGTTATCACTGAAAATGTCATGTTTAAAAATCCTCAGATGATCAAAGCTTAATCTTGTTTCCATCGGTGTTTAAGCTGGTATTAGGTAGACTTTACACATTAGCCACAAAATGATTTAGTGTTTGGCTTATCAGCGAGTTAGGTTCTGTTGACGTTGGATTTCAGATCAATTGATGGCCGAACCTGAGTTAACGCTGACACAGTGTGATGCTATATCCAGTGGTAAATTGTGAGGGATTAGCTTGGAATTGCATACAGGCGCAATAGGTCCATCGACTTCTAACTGATTGTCTCATAAGATACAAACTTAGCTGATTTATATGGAGGGGCCATGAGACTATGGTTGCTAGGATTCATGTTGGTATCTGGTGTCGCAACGGCGGCTCAGAGCATGTATTCGATGTTTGCGGGTGGAGACTATGTACCGCCGTTGAGCGTTATGCAGCAGATTGAAAAAGGGTTCTCCGGTGTGATTGCCGAATTTCATATGGAAGAGCAAGAGGGTGAATTAGTCTATCAATTTGAGTTGATTAATCCTTTAGCAAACTCTATAACGCGGTTTGAATATCGTGCCAGTGATGGTAAGTTACTGAAACAAAAGGCGAGTAAAGTAAGCGCCGATGATCTGGGTGAGGTTGAGGCAACGCGTATGATCGCGGCAAAAGATCAAACCTTTTCAGGTCTAATCATTAAGGCCACTAAAGATCATAAAGCCTTCTTAACCGAAGCAAAGTTAGACCACGACTTAGGTATTAGTTACTTAGAACTTAAGCTGCTAGACGATACGGGTAAGTTTAAGTTGGCCTTTGATGTCGAAAATTTACGACCGTTACCTTTACTTAAGTGGGATTGAAATATCTAAGTCAATCGAGTGCTTACACGAGTGCTTAAGATTGAGGAGCGCAACATACAGATGAAAATACTTTTAGTTGAAGATGATGCGACGACGATTGATTACATCGTCAAAGGATTTCTTGAGCAGGGCCACAATATCGAAACGGCGAGCGATGGCCACCAAGGTTTGTCACTCGCCACGAGTAGTCAGTACGATCTCGTGATCCTCGACCGCATGTTACCCCAGCTCGATGGCTTAAAATTGCTGGCTGCCTTAAGGGCAACGGGCAATCAAACCCCAGTGCTGATTTTATCTGCCTTAGCGCACGTTGATGAGCGAGTGAAAGGCCTGCGCGCGGGCGGCGACGACTATATGACTAAGCCGTTTGCTTTCTCCGAGTTATTAGTCCGCGCTGAAAAACTAATGCACCGTGGGCAATCTGTGCCTGTGACAACTGATCTCGTTGTTGGTGGTTTGAAGATGGAGTTACTGACCCGTAATGTCACTTTAGACGGGCAGGAGTTGATGCTACAGCCAAAAGAGTTTCAGTTACTTAAGTATCTGATGGAACATGCTAATCAAGTTATTAGCCGCACCTTATTGTTCGAAGCAGTGTGGGATTATCACTTCGACCCGCGCACTAACGTCATCGATGTGCATATCGCAAAATTACGCCGTAAATTTGAAGAGTTAGGCCATGGCGAGCTTATCGAAACCGTGAGGGGAGCGGGTTATCGCTTACGACAAAGGCATTAAGCCTTACCAAAGCAGCGCCTGGCGCATCACAATCGTTTTTTCGACCTTAGTGATAGTGATCATCGGGGCGTTGCTATTTGCCCTTTATCGACAGTTGATTATTGAGCAGCAGTATCAAGTGACTCAATATTTAGAGTCAGAGACCCAACGTTATCAGCAACTTGCCCTAACGGTTGATCGCCGTAGTTTTGCCGCTCAAATTCGCGCCGCTGATCCACAAACGGCCCTGATCGCTTGGCGTAATAGCTACGATATGGTCGGTGCCTTGAGCTTTATGCCAGAAGGCATGCCCATGCTGCCGCAAACGCGGGATTTTCCTATCTTAACCGGTGGTCCAGATAAGCTGCATATTCTTACCGGCGGTCTGGTGATGACCCGCTACGGCCCAGTGTTGATTGCGACCCGTACCGATAACTTAGCGACGTTAATAGATAAGTTTATCAGTGCCGCCGCGACGGCTGTCATGCTTACCGTAGTGTTGACTTTAGCGCTCGGCTATCTGTTTTCTAAGGCGATTTTACGTCGATTAGTGCAATACAACCGCTTGAGTGAACAGATTGAACGCGGTCATTATGACACCCGCTTACCCTTGAGTTGGCGTCAGGATGAGTTCGATATGTTGGCGCTGCAGTTTAATAATGTGCTGGATATTCTCGAAAATAACCTGATGGCAGTGCGTGGTGCGACCGATAATATCGCCCATGATTTACGTACTCCACTGTCACATATCCGTATTGGTATTGAAGAGTTGGCGAGTAAGCCGAGCAATGAGATTAGCGAAGGTTGCGCCATTTTGACCGAGGAACTCGATCATTGTTTAGCGACGTTTGATGCCATGTTGTCGCTTACGCGTATCGAAGAAGGTCAGCAGACACTCGATTTGCAGGAGTTAAGCCTAGCGCAACTGTGTACTGACTTATTGGATATGGCCGATGCTGTGGCTGAATCTAACGAGCAAACCTTGAGTTTATCGTTACTGACAGAACATAAGGTTTTTGGTGATAAATACTTATTATTCCAAGCCTTATATAATCTTGTCGATAATGCGATGAAGTATTCTGGCCAAGGTGCGCGGATTGAGATTATTCAGTCAGGCCCACAAATTCAGATCCGCGATAATGGCCCTGGTATTCCAGACGAGAGTAAAGAAAGAGTGTTCGAACGTTTAGTGCGCCTCGACCCTAGCCGGCATTTACAGGGTACTGGTTTAGGATTATCTATGGTCAAAGCGATTCTCTCACGGCACAATGCCAAAATTAATCTCACGGATAATCATCCTGGCTTAGTCGTCACTATTCAGTTTTAAGTCGATGATCCGCATTACAACGCCGAGTACTCCATGTATCGAATCATAGCCGATGAGGCTGATTTTATTGTTATTTCCAAATCAGCCAAAGTGCATTTCCACAGTCAGGATGGGACTGCAGGCGTGGTGGCGCAGGCTGAGCAAGATTTAGGGATTAAGCTTTTTGCCGTACATAGATTAGACACGCCCACGTCCGGTCTGTTGATTTTGGCTAAGAGCGCGGTCGCCGCCAAGCAATTTACTGAGCTGTTTACCGCCCATAAAGTGCAGAAATATTACCTCGCCCTCGCGAAAGGCAAGCCGAAGAAGAAGCAAGGCTGGGTGATTGGTGACATGGCAAAGTCGCGTCGTAGCATGTTTAAGTTACTGCGGACTAAAGAGAATCCAGCGATTACGCAGTTTTTCTCCTTGAGTGTTGGCGAGGGATTGCGTTTATATTTGCTTAAACCCCACTCAGGTAAAACCCATCAATTAAGAGTTGCCTTGGCGAGCTTAGGTGTACCCATTTTAGGGGATGATTTATATGGCGGAGAGGCCGCGGATCGGTGTTATCTGCATGCCTATTGTCTGCATTTTCGCTATGGTGATGACGTGACAGGTTGGCATGATTACGCTTACCGGGATTTGCCGACTCAAGGTGAGCATTTTGGTGCTGAAGGTGTCACTGAGGCGCTAGTTGCATGGCGTGAGCCCGATACTTTGGCTTGGCCGGCGAAAGGAGATTAATCTTTGCAGCGTTATGTTGCAAAAGCCTAGCAAGCTTGGCAAATACGGTCTCGGCCCTCAGATTTTGCGCGGTACATAGCTTGGTCTGCTTGAATGAGTAGTTTGTCAGGTTGGCATCCTTGATAAATCGTGGCGTAACCTAAACTGGCATGGATTTTAATCGTAACACCTTGCCAGATAAATGAATTGTCCTTAAGTACTTGATGCAATTTCTCGGCGACGACTCTGGCCGCGGGTGCATCAGTCGCGGGTAAAATCACCAGAAACTCCTCTCCACCGTGACGACATAGGGCGTCATTTTCTCGCAATACCGAGCCAAACAGTCTCGCCGCCGTCAACAGGGCGAGATCGCCCGCATCGTGCCCATATTGATCGTTGATATCTTTAAAATGATCAAGATCCAATAAAATCATACTGTAAGGTACTTTATCCCGCAGCCAGCGTTGATGGATATTGTTTAAAAACTTATGCATAGCACGGCGATTCCACAGGCCTGTGAGTTGGTCCCGCTCCGCTAACATGCGGATTTTACTGACAAGCCGAGTCATGGCATTACCTATCATCACGATATTGATCAATAGGGCCAGAAAGACATAGAACCAAAGCACAGGTATGGCTTCTTGCGTGTGCATGGCGATAAACATCGGACTTTCTTCGGGAGAAAGCAGGGCGATAAAGATACGAATGATAAAAATACCCACCATGGCGACTAAAGGCATGACCATAGCGATGGCAACTCGATTTCCCGTATCGCGTTTGATGGCAAGATAGTTATCTCGAGTTAACATGGCGAAAATGAGCGCGGCGCAGGCTGAGAATACGATGGCCAAAATGCGTTCGGAGCTGAAATTAGGTGGAACCAAGAGCATCACACCAGCGGTGAGTGCTAAAAGAATAAGATCCGATTTTACGCTGGGCTTGAGTCTAAAAAGCGCCTTCGTTCCCCAACGCGCTAGAATGAAGCCAAATAAAATCGCCATATCCGAGCAGAACCAAAAAAAGTAACTGGAGGCTTCGGTGCGTTGGCTGTTGAGTATGATGCCAAGGAGGACGAACAAGTTCGCCAAAGAAAAGCGCATACTGGCTTGAGTGGCAATTTTTAAAGGTTGTGCAATGAGTCCCCATGCGACGGCAGCCGTGCTAGTCAGCAGGCAAATAAACTTGATGAGTAATAAGGCTTGGGGATCAAATATCATTCTTTTACTTCATATTTTTCTTTAACTATAGATGCTTTTAGGGATTTTCGGTTGGAGTTTACTGGATATCTTAGTCTACTCTGGACAGATAATGGGTTGAATATCCTTTTTCATTTTAGGGAATGGTAAGGGCCTTCATTTAGGCTGCGGCTGGGATTATTTACGCCTTGCAAACTAAAAGGTTTGCAAATTCTGAGTCTTCCTGCGAAGTTAGATCTTGTTGATTTGCCTACAATCTCCGTTTTGAGGATGTTCTGTTATGGATACAAATAAACTACTTTTAGTCATTATTGCGATTTTATTGCCCCCAGTTGCTGTATTTTTGAAGGCGGGAGCGGGTAAAGATCTGCTAATAAACATAGTGTTATGTTTACTGTTCTGGTTCCCTGGTTTATTACACGCACTCTGGGTCGTGACCAAGGCATAATTTGCTTTCTTCCACACAATAAAAAAGCGCAATGTAATTGCGCTTTTTTATGTTTCAAAATGGGTCTTTCACTTAGAAAGGCAAGGTGTAGCCTATTGTTGCAGTACGTCCCATCCCTTTGAAATAACGATCATTTGTACCCATGGTTTGTGAGTAATAATTGAAATAATCCTTATTAAATAGATTTTGCAAACCTAGGCTCAGGGTGCCAGTGTAAAGCGGCATTGAGAAGGAAGCATCGACTGTCGTGTAACCATCAAACTCTGCATACTTATTGCCCGCCGCGTTTTTAAAATCGCGGTCCATGTAGTAATTAGCTTGAACGCGGGTCGACATTTCATTATCGAAGCTATGGGTCCAGAACAGGTTGATACGGTTTGGCGAAATATTTGCACCATCGAGATCGGTATCGACTTGGCTATCACCATTTGAATCGTATTCGCCCTGCTGGAAGGCGATATTCATGCCGAGATCATCATTGCTGGTAATGTAGGCGGTGACATTGGCTTCAATACCATCGATCACACTCTTTTCGCGCTTCACGTCGTAGAAACCATCACTATTTAAGGCCAAACGTGAGCCAAAATCAGTGGCGGAACGATAGTAAGCTAGCTTAGCACTTAAGTATTTACCTTGGTAATCGGCGCCGACTTCAACGTTATCTGTGACGATCGGTGTGAGCGCCAGTGAGCCATCTATGCTGGGATTGTCGCCGGGGAAGCTTTTACCATCACGCAGAATTCGGCCGATATCCGGCATGCCAAAACCTTGGTTATAGCTGGTATAAACGCGAATGTCAGGAGTGATTTTATAAGAGATACCGACGTTAAATAAGGTTTCATCGAAGGTGGCTGAACCGCCCGCAATTTGCTTATTGCCTGCACCCCATAGGGTTTTGTAGTCATCGACACTTAACTCGGCATGTTCGTAACGAACACCGGTCGATAAGGTTAAATTTTCAATTAAGTCATAATCTAACTGCAAGTATGGCGCAACGTTGTCATAGGTACTTTCGGGAACCCATGAAAAGCCTGTTTTTACTAAATCTTGCTCAGTGGTGTCGCGGAAAAGGTCGACACCGTAGGCCGCATCAATTCCTGAACCAGCAATATCCTTAGCGATTAAGGCGCTTTTTAAGCCCCATTTAACCGAAGAGTTACGCGATTGCTCGTAGTACAAGCTTTCACCTTTACTGCCGACACCGCATTGGATGACTTGGTCGCTGCCTTCGAAGGATGGATCGTAGAAGCTATCGAAACAGCCACCGCCATAAACCGCTTTAAAATCTTGATTAAAGAGTTGCAGGCTAAGTTGCTGGCCACCAATATTGGCGTGGGTGTAAGTCAAACTTGTGGTGGTCACTTGGTTGTTGGCGGCTTCCCATGGCTGAGTTTCTTTAACTGCACCTGTGGGGACACCATTGGGCTTGTCACCTGCAACGGGCATCCAATCACCATTGTTGTCTGCATTGTAATGGTTAACCATTAATTCAAGGCGAGACTCATCGAAGTTATGGCCAAGCTTGATGAAGAAGTCTTTACTCTGACTATCCATCGACTCGCCTTGAGTCGTGTCGACACCCACTACGTTATGATTGGCATCGTAATAGACGCCATTATTGCGGTAGCTAACCGAACCTATCATGTCGATAAATTCTGACTCGCCAGAAAACGCATAGCTAGCACCAAAGCTTAAGCCATTGGATTTCATTGAATCAGGCACTGTGACATCGAAACTAGCAACCTGTTCGCTGTCGCCTGTTGGCTTTTTAGTGATGTAGTTGATGATGCCGCCTTGGGCACCGAGACCGTGCATTGCATTGGCGCCGTGAATGATTTCGATGCGTTCAATCATGGCAGGATCTATAGTTTGTCCCTCTCTACCACCACTGCGAAGTGGGTTCGATTGAGGCACGCCGTCGATCATAATCAATGGCGGACGACCACGCAGGGTTTCACCTGTGTTACTCATCTTCTGGCGGCTCGGTGAAAAGCTAGGCGCTAAGTTACCGATAATAGTCGATAAATCTTTAGTGGTGCGGAACTGTTCTTCTAATTGGGCACGGTCGATGATAGTGACAGTATTGGGGATCGAGCTGGGAGATTTATCCATTCGACTTGCGGTGACAGTGATTTTTTCTATGTCTTTATTTTTGTTGTTTGGACTGTTGTCGGTGGCATCTTGGGCCGCAGCGGATTGGGTTAACGCTGCCAATACGGCTAAAGCAACAAACGAGGTTTTGAATGTCATATAACTTCCTGCTAAGGGCGAATGAGTTTGTTACACCGGCTCCCTTGGCATAGGTTAATATTCCATTAAATTGTATTACAAATGATAACGATTTTTATTATTCGCGATTTTAGGGGAGGAATTACAGCTTGTCTAGTCACGCCATACAGGAAATTGCATGATTTGACGACAGTATGAATAAATTGCGACACAGCACTCGGTATCGAGAGGTTTTACTGTAAAGGCCATGCATATAGTGCGAGTTCATGTCGGTAAGGCATTACCTTTTTTGGCATTTGTCTTTGATTTAGGAGACCTATGTTTTAGTCGCAGGTTTGATTATTTGATTGGATCACGCGTTTGCTTTAGTGCTTTCGATTGTCTGGCGCGTTGATGGAAGGCTATAATCGCGCCCCTTTATACCGTATCTCGCATTGGTACTCTGATGAACCGTAAAAAGAAGATTAATCAAACCTTGAAGAGCAAGGCAAAAAAGGCCAATGCCAAACTGCAATCTAGCAATAAACCTAAATATATTGCGAAGGCAGAGAGAGAAGCATTAGCTGCGGCTGTTGAGCATGAGACCCCATCAAAAACCGCAGAACCTCAGCTTGATATTGCACTGCCAATAAGCTGATTAAAGTAAGTTGTTAAGCCTATAGTGCAGTTAAATACTCGATAGGGTTTTGATAAAAGGCCTTTTTATAACCTTGGGTTGAAGTATCCATCAGCCAAGGTTTAGGTAATAAGCTCAAAATGGAATAGTGCAAATGGGGCGGTTTACCTTGTGCATTGCCCGTATCGCCGACAGTGCCCAAAGTGTCACCTTGGTAGGCAATCAATCCTGTGGCTGATTCAATTTGTGCTAAATGGGCAAAGTAATGAATTTGCCATTTAGGACCTAAACCAACCACTACATTTCCTCCTTTGAAGAAGTCACCTCGATACAAGATCAGCATAGGCGTTGGCGCAATCACTGCGGTGTTTTTGGCGGCGAAAATATCTATCCCCTTGTGAACGCCCGATGGACCCCAAGGTTCATACCAAAAGGTTTGGCTGTTCCAATCTTTACTGCTGGCACCTTTTACTGGGATCGCGGGTGACTCAGGGATCAGATAACCACCAAGTAGCAGTAACGTCAGTGCTAATCCAACATATTTCAATTTCATTTTTTATCCTGCATTAAGTGTTTGCGTACCTTAAGTTTTAATGAAACTCGCTAAATTCCCGCCAACTTTCAGGATATTGCAAGTGCTCGGCTTCTGAGAGTGATAGCCAATAGGGGCGCCAAAAATAGCTGCACCAAAAGTCGATATTACCTTGAAGACTGCCGAGAGTATCGGGATCGATATTGGGAAAGCTTTCCCATGGATTGGGCGGGGCGGATTTGAATCTGATTAATGCTTCTAGCAAGGGTTTGTCATTGGTCACTAAGGTTATGCACACACCCGCAAAATCGTCATATTGGTTCAGTAATACGCAGGTCGCTTGGGTTGGGTGTTCGATAAAACCGTTAAAGTTGACCGTTTGCTCGGGCAATGTGTTAAAGCCTGCCTGGCTAAGTAAAGTGTTTAAGGCCTCTTTCCCTTGGTAAGTCAGCAAGCAATGCAATTGATAAGCAAAAATATCTTCTCTGTTCATAGGTACAACGAGTGGATAGGTTTGTATGATTGGCAAGCTGATATTGGGCATCTGGGTTTGATGAAAAACAGTGCGTAACTCAGTTTGTGGCCTAGATTGCTTGAGGCTATCACTATTACGCACAAGGCGTTGTTTAATCCAAGTTAATACTGACATTATTGTTATTTCTCAGTGAAGCTTACTGGGGAATGGCGTATTTGCGGATTCTGCTATCGGGGATGCTGTGATTTCCGGGGCCTGCCATCTTAACCAACCTTTTACTCGAGGCGCATCAATATACCAGAGGCCGTTTTGTTGAATTAATGCCAACCGTTCGCGTGATGGGCCAAAGGGGCCGGGATTTTGCTGGGCAATTTCAATACTGCTATCGGTAACTGAGGCAATGATTGCAACGTGACCGTAGGGGTTAAATATCCATGGAGAAAACACGAGTAGATCATCCTGCATAGGTTTGGTCTGACTCGCATTAGTGTATTGCCACATAGCGCGTTTTTCATTCCACATGCCATCGCTTAACTTGTTATCAAAAAAGTCTCTAGCATGGCCTAAAGCGTCAGGCATTTTATGCTGGTAGCGTTGGTAAAAGTAGCGCTTAACAAATTCAACACATTGATATTGAATACCTAAGTTATAACCATCTATAGATAGGTTGCGTCCTGAATAGGTATTAACTCCTCCGTTATAATAGATATTAACCCCGTTTAGAGTGTCGATGACTTCTCCTACTTGATGGTGGGAATTAAAGTTAATCCGAGTTATCAGACTGTAGGCACAGTATACGAGCCCCATCAGTATCGCGAAAAAAGCTAATAGAATGGATAAGCGTCTAATCATCTTTAGTACGGCAAGCTAAAAAGAGTTGTTGAGTAAGATACTTATCTCACTTTCGGGCTGCGTATTTTATGTTCTGAAGAATATGGGCGTCTAGGGTATGGGTTTTATATTGGCACAGGTTAATACTTTTGGGTGATCTAAGGTTATCTAAAATAAAGGCCGCATCAGCGGCCTTTGTTATTTGTGGCGGTTAGAGTAAAGCGGTTGCGAGTAGATAACCGACAGCCGATGCTGTCGCTACACCGATAAACCCTGGGATGATAAAGCTGTGGTTAATAATGAACTTACCTATTTTAGTCGTACCTGAACGGTCAAAGCCGATACAGGCCAGATCACTTGGATAGGTTGGTAGCACGAAATAACCGTAGCTTGCAGGGAGGAAGGCGATTAAGAGTTTTGGATCGACCCCTAAGGCGAGTCCCATAGGTGCGATTGCTGTGAGTGCTGCCGCTTGGCTATTAACAAGCTTAGAGATGAGAAACAGCACTAAGGCATAGGTCCAAGGCTGGCTTTGTACTACATGGGACAGGTTTTCCTGCAGTACATCCATATGGCTGATGAAGAAAGTATCACTCATCCACGCCACACCAAATACTGAGAAAATTGCCACCATGCCCGCTTTAAAAACGGGACCGTTAGAGATGTTAGTCGGTTTGACTTTACAGGTCATCAGAATAAAAGCACCTGCAATTAACATCATCATCTGGATCACTAAGTTCATCGAGAGCAAGGTCGATTTACCTTTAACGTCAAAGGCGGGACGCAATTCACTAAATGAACCTAACAGTACCACAGCAGCGATAGCGGTGAAGAAAATCCCCGTTGCCCAGTAAGCTTCCTTCGGATATTTTTGATTTAACAGGGTTTCGCTCTTGTCATAGATAAAGGCTCTTTGGACTGGATCTTTAATGCGTTCTTGAAACTCTTCATCTTTATCTAAATCTTTACCACGACGCAGACTCCAAAGTGCAGCGGCCATGACACCGCAAAGCGATGCTGGCACTGACACCATTAAAATTTCGAGCAGATTGTAAGCGCGGCCTACACCCTGTTGTGATGCCAGAATTGACACCATAGACACCACAGCTACCGACACGGGCGAAGCGCAAATCGCCATTTGCGAGGCGACAGATGCCACCGCCATTGGGCGCTCTGGGCGAATATTTTTCTTCAGCGCGATATCGGAAATAATCGGGAACATGGTGTAAACCACATGGCCAGTACCGCAAAGGAAGGTCAGCGTCCACGTGGTCAGCGGCGCTAGAATCGTGATGTATTGTGGATGACGGCGCAGTAAGCGCTCGGCATACTGCATCATCACATCTAATCCACCCGCGGTTTGCAATACGGCTGCACAGCCAATGACTGCAAGTATGGTTAGCATAACTTGCACTGGCGGTTGTCCCGGCGCTAAACCGAAAACAAAAATCAGTAGAAATAAGCCAATACCGCTGATGAGGCCGAGTCCCATGCCGCCGTAGCGGGTACCTAGCAGTAGGCAGCTAAGCACTACTATAAATTCCATTAAAATCATCCGATTTACCTCTGCGGAACTTACCGCTTAGCTATTAGTTGAGTGATGAGTGTCTTCAGGAACATTCTGCGGAGTAAAAGTGTTTGAAAAATTGCGCTGGCGCATGGTGTAAATAAAAAATGGCATTAGTTTTTTCGGAAATTTGACCTAACGCTAGAAACACGTGGCGATAAGTTGCATTCTGGTTACGAGTTTTACGGATTGGGCTAACGCTTTGAGCTCACTCCGTTTAAAAGAACGATAACAATACTCAAGGATAAGCCCGTGAAACCTGCCACCTTTAATACCGAAGCCTTTGATGATTGGATCCGCAGCCGCTTTGTGGAACTCAATTCCGAGCTAGAACAGCTTTACTACCAACAAACAGATCGGGCCAATGTGCTCGATATCGGCGCAGAAGCTAAGTTGGCGCTGGAGAGCGAAGGGCGAGAGTTGATTAAGACCTTGCTCGATGAGGGGAATACTGATGAAGGTTTCGACAGTGCCTTCGATTTACTCGGCAATGTGGGCTTGTATATGGCGGCCTGTCGGCGCCATGAAATTACCGAGCCTTCGCGGGAAACGACATCGCCATTAGCTGAGGCTTCTGCGCTCGCCATGCATATTGGCGCTTCAATAGGCGTCACGCCGCGCTTTGCCACCGCACATTTAACCACACACAATCGTGCCCACAATGGCATTTATAAGCGCTTTACCGATCTGAGCGCCGAAAAGCTGTTTGTGGATTACAACACCAAAGGCATTTTGGCCTATAAACGCGCCGCCGATGCGCTATTGAAGATCCAGCCTTTGGGCATTTCCCATCCCATCAGTCACGATTTACTGCGAGTCGCTAAACAAGCATTACAGGATGTGATTGAGTCGAATACCCAATTATTTAATCGATTAGATACTGACCGTTTCTTTTACTGTGTTCGCCCTTACTACAAACCTTATCGGGTGGGCTCGGTCATTTATCGTGGCGCCAATGCAGGAGATTTTGCGGGGATTAATGTCATCGATTTAACGCTAGGTCTTTGTTTTGCAAACGAAGCCTCCTATTCGCAAATGCTGGTGGACAAGTTTTTATACATGATGCCGGAGGATCAACAGATATTGCGTGAGTGCATGCGTCGGCCGAATTTGATGGATGACTTCCTGCAGGCAAAAGACTGCTCAACCCAAGATTGGTATCAAGAAAACTTGCGACTCTTTATCGAAGTCTGCGAATTACATGGCGAGACTGCGATTCAGCATCATAATGAGTTAGTAACTAAATATATTGCTGAGCCTTCGACAAGTATGGAGCAGCAGCATTTAGCTAAAGTTACCGCGAGTGGTCCGCCACTGCATGTGCTACTCGGCTCATTGGAGCGACTCAGAGACAGACGCGCCGCTGCTCAGCGCAGCGATATTCGGACTCGTTACTGTGATATTAAAAAACTAAAAGAGAGTTTGAGATAACACTATGTTTGAAGATTTTAAAAAGGACTTTTACCTAGCAGGTCCAGGATATCTATTAAACCATTCCGTTGGCCGGCCATTAAAATCGACCGAGCAGGTCTTTAAAGAAGCCTTTTTTGCGCCTTGGCAGGAGTCGGGGCGTGAACCTTGGGGCCAGTGGCTGGGTGTGATTGATGATTTTACCTTTGCTTTATCTAAACTATTTAACGGCCACCAAAAGGATTTTTGCCCTCAGGTCAATCTTTCCAGTGCGCTGACTAAAATTGTCATGTCCCTCGACAGATTGAACCGCGAACACGCCGTTGTGTTAATGAGTGAGATTGATTTCCCCAGCATGGGTTTTGCCCTTAAAAAAGCGCTGCCTGCCAGTTGCGAAGTACGTTTTATTCCTAAAGGGCTCGATATCACCGACCCTAATGTGTGGGATGCGCATATCAGCCGCGATGTGGACCTGGTGTTTGTTAGTCATGCTTACTCGAATACGGGGCAGCAGGCGCCATTAGCTAATATTTTCACCATAGCCCGTGAGCGAGGTTGTTTGAGCTTAGTGGATGTAGCGCAATCGGCGGGGATTATTCCGCTGGATCTCGCGCGCCTACAACCCGATTTTTTAATCGGCTCGAGTGTGAAATGGCTCTGCGGCGGCCCTGGTGCTGCCTATCTTTGGGTTAATCCCGCCATATTGGAGAGTTGTCAGCCTAAAGATGTGGGTTGGTTTAGCCACGAGAATCCGTTCGAATTTGATATCCATGATTTTCGTTACCAGCATTCCGCACTGCGCTTTTGGGGAGGGACACCATCAATCGCGCCTTATGCCATTGCCACCCATAGCATTCATTATCTTGCTGGTTTAGGTACTCCGTTGCTGCGTAAATACAATCAGCAATTGATTGATGCTGTGGCACAAGAGCTCGACCATGAGTTTGTGTCGCCGCGGGATACTGAAAAGCGCAGCGGCACGCTTATTCTGCAGTTCGGTAAACAGCAGCATCAAATGATGACGGCATTGGCGAACGCGAATATTAGTGTTGACGCCCGCAGTATGGGGATCCGGATTTCTCCGCATATTTATAACAATATGTCTGATATCAAGTTGTTACTTGATGTGATTAAAGCAAATCGCTAACTTAAATGATTTAAAATGGCTTGCTAGGCTAGGCTAGGTTGTACCACGTAATTACAACTAACAAGGCACAACACTCTGGGAGGCAAACCGCGACATGGTCGTTCCCGTATGCCGGCGTTAACTCACCGTCACACAGGCAACTTGAGGTTATTTATTGGGTGCGATCATGCTTAAATCTTGTAGTCATAGCGGCAGACCATAGGTCGCGGGGTGTGGAGCTTGGGATCGCTGGGCGTGATCGCTAAATCTGCAGGTAGCATAACAGTATCGATGATCAACGCACTGCTCATATCAACGAGTGTCAGCGGGATTGTAAAGAGCAGCAAGGGCGGGGCCGCCAACGCGGAGATAATCATACACTCCTCGCCATTATCAACAGCCGTTTGCACACTTGAGAAAGAATGACCCCAAGTTGAATCTTCTCCCATCCTCGACGTTATCGTTGCACATCCCGTGAGAGAACAGCACACGACCAACCAAGTCAACCAACGCATAACCACTCCATTGTTTATATGTGAAAAACTGTATTGCTTCGGTATGACCTACTCACTTGATCAACTGAGAGCGTTAGTGATGTGGAACCAGATCTGGTTTCATTTGACGCCAACCTGTTCTGTTTCAACAGCTTGGCATTCTAACTATATGATTATATCTGTCAATTATTCATCAACAGAAACGAGATACAGCCAACCTCAATAACCTAGTTGTTAACGGCGACTATTGTTTTGGATAAGTATTATACCAATCACATTAAATATCTCATCAGTTCAGAGCCTCACAAGCATCTCAATCCAAGGCGTATTGACGCAGAAATGGTATTCCCTTTTAAGTCAATGCAACACCGGAGTGGGATGCTTGTGTGGCTCCCGAAGGGCGGCTGATGTTCACTACATGGCAACGCGCTTTATACTGCGTTTAAGGCTTTCGACAGAGCACCACTATGCCTTCAAGCCTTCGCCTTGTCTAAAGCGCGTTGAACTCCCGCTGAATGAACAGATATTTAATACGATTGGTATTAATCATTGAGGTTTGTATGCCGTGCTCTTGCAGAACTCAGATGAGTTTTGAACATACTCTTTAAAATCAGTCTCCACTTCCCTCACTGGCCATCTAGCTACTTTTATTACTTTCCTTAAAACTGTTTCAGTAAATATTCGCTTGAGGGTAGGCCGAGAGCATATTATGTTGCTGATTTAAAATGGATGACTGGATTTACGCTTGGCGATGGCCACGCTACAAGTAGAGTCTACCGAGAGGTAACAGGATGAACAATAAAGCAGCGGCGTCGACAGAGCAAGACACACAACCGTTGAACGACAGCCGGTATGAAGACCTGCCGCGCAGTGAGTTCCTGCAATTACCCCAAGAGGAGCAAGACCGGCTCAATAAGCTACGTCAGCAGCGGGTACGCGAGGCACCGACCCTCTATGAGTGGGATATTAAGGTAGCGACTGTGTATGGCATTGGGTGGATCATGGTCCTTATTCCGTGCGGGATTACGGCTCTAGTTGGGTTGGTGACATACTGGTATGGATTTGAGCAATGGTATTATTTTCTCATCATAGTGATGATTTTTGGGCCATTTATGCGCTACCTCTGGTTGGCCGACAAACAGTACCATTATCGGCTCACCACTGAGGGTTTAGTTACTACCTATCATGACGCGATTCCGGATGCAGCTTACGCGGTAGTGCGGGGGTTGGCTTGGTTTGGGGTGGTGGTTTGTATTGTCGGGGTGGCCTTTTTAGGCCCAGCAGCGCTGATTGGTGCAGGTGGAATGGCTCTGGGGGCATTTTTCTTTACTGGTTTTAAAAATGTAGAAACCACCTCAATAAGTGCTATCAAGCGTGGACACTCCCATATGATAAAAGTGACCCACAAGAGGCCATATATATCGTGTGATACAGACAGGTTTTATTTCGGATATTATTCAAATCTCGACTGTTATTGTCATCCCGAAGATATGCATAAAGTGTTGTCGCTACTGATGAAGCAATTACCGGGGTCGGAACTCTTTTTATTGAAAAATGAACGAATAGTTGGCCTCTCTAAAGTTGGTACCCGTGACGGCGAACCTGCCCAACTGGCAGATTTTACCCCTGACAATCCCCTGCCCAGTTAACGTTTTTTCTCGCGCCTATTATTTATTGGCGCGAGATTCGGTGTCCATCAGTGGCTGCTTTGCCACTAAGATGCTGGCAGGCCTTTCGCGGCGAGGTCGTCAAGAGCGAGAAAACATTAAGTACGAGCTGTGTGGGTAGGTTAACGATGACCGTGCAGTCCGTGGGCACAGCAAAGGAATCGCTATATGAATAAGAGATCAGCGCCGCAGTTGGCGTCGACAGAGCAAGAGACACAACCGTTGGACGACAGTCTGTATGAAGACCTGCCGCGCAGTGAGTACCTACAATTACCCCAAGAGGAGCAAGACCGGCTCTATCAGTTGCGTCAGCAGCGGGTACGCGAGGCACCGACCCTCTATGAGTGGGATATTAAGGTAGCGACTGTGTATGGCATTGGGTGGATCATGGTCCTTATTCCGTGCGGGATTACTGCTCTAGTTGGGTTGGTGACATACTGGTATGGATTTGAGCAATGGTATTATTTTCTCATCATAGTGATGATTTTTGGGCCATTTATGCGCTACCTCTGGTTGGCCGACAAACAGTACCATTATCGGCTCACCACCGAGGGGTTAGTTACCACCTATCATGACGTTATACCGGATGCCGCCTACGCGGTAGTGCGGGGGCTGGCTTGGTTTGGGGTGGTGGTTTGTATTGTCGGGGTGGCCTTTTTAGGCCCGGCCGCCTTGGTCGGTGCAGGAAGTTTTGCCGTGATGGCATTTTTCTTTACTGGTTTTAAAAATATAGAGACTACTTACGAGAGCCCTATAAAAAATGGGCATCGTCATTTGATTAAGGTAACGCGGAATCGTCCATTTATTGCCTGCCAATCGGATGTACGAACAATGGGCTTACGCGCAAGCATTCGTCTTCATTGCCCATTGGATAAGATGCACACTATCTTGTCATTGCTAATGACGCAGTTACCTGACTCTGAAATCCGTGTATTTAAAAATGAGCGCGTGTTAGATGGCGTACCATTTGCGTCATTTGAGTTAGGCGAACCTGCCCAACTGTCAGATTTCGCCCCTGACAATCCCCAGCCTAGTTGAATAAAGCGTGGACACTTAACAATAATGGCGAGGTAGTTAACTTCCGACTATATAGGTGGTTTTTCTGCTGCACCCTCGTTTAATTTAGATCAGTTTTTAACCATCTATCTCTATTGTTGCTGTTGTCTGGCGTGCCTTCTCTGAATGATAAAAGAGTGGTTGGCGATGATGCCTATTTAGAGAACAACGCGATGATTGAATCAGAATAAAAGTTGTATATACCTTCAAAATACAAAAAGCCCCGATAGCGTTGTTATCGAGGCTTTTATATTTATGTATCAATTACATAAAGCGAGCCGGTTGTATAGCGCTAGCCATTACAGACTGTAGTACATTTCAAACTCAAGTGGGTGAGTTGTACGTGCTACGCGCTCAGCTTCTGCTGTTTTCAGTACGATATAAGATTGGATGAAATCTTCACTGAACACGCCGCCTTTTGTCAGGAACTCATGGTCAGCTTGCAGATTTTCAAGGGCGTTTTCTAATGACGTTGCCACTTGTGGGATTTCTGCCGCTTCTTCTGGAGGCAGATCGTACAGATCTTTGTCCATCGCTTCACCTGGGTGGATCTTGTTTTGGATACCGTCAAGACCCGCCATTAGCAGCGCTGCGAAACCTAAGTATGGGTTTGCATGTGGATCAGGGAAACGCGCTTCGATACGACGGCCTTTAGGGCTTGGTACCACTGGAATACGGATTGATGCAGAGCGGTTACGGGCAGAGTAGGCCAACATAACAGGTGCTTCAAAGTGTGGCACTAAACGCTTGTAAGAGTTAGTGCTTGGGTTAGTGAAAGCGTTCAGCGCGCGAGCGTGCTTGATGATACCACCGATGTAGTACAGCGCCGTTTCACTTAAACCTGCGTATTTGTCGCCAGCGAACAAGTTAACACCGTCTTTTGCCAGAGATTGGTGAACGTGCATGCCGCTACCGTTGTCACCAACGATGGGTTTAGGCATGAAAGTCGCCGTCTTACCGTAAGCGTGTGCCATGTTGTGCACTACGTACTTCAGAATTTGGATTTCATCCGCTTTCTTAGTCAAGGTGTTGAAGCGAGTTGCGATTTCGTTTTGACCCGCAGTCGCCACTTCGTGGTGATGCGCTTCAACCACTTGGCCCATTTCTTCGAGCACTAAACACATAGCGCTACGTAGGTCTTGTGATGAGTCAACCGGTGCAACTGGGAAGTAACCGCCTTTAACAAATGGACGGTGACCTGTGTTGCCGCCTTCGTAGCTAGTGCCTGAGTTCCAAGCCGCTTCTTTAGCGTCGATCTTAACGAAACAACCTGACATGTCAGTACCGAAACGGACATCGTCAAATAGGAAGAATTCTGGTTCTGGTCCAATCAATACAGTATCAGCGATACCAGTAGAGATCAGGTAAGCTTCTGCTTTTTTAGCAATTGAGCGTGGGTCACGGTCGTAACCTGTCATAGTACCGGGTTCAAGAATGTCACAACGGATCAGCGCTGTGGTTTCTTCGGTGAAAGGATCCAGTACGAATGTCGTTGGATCTGGCATCAGTACCATGTCTGATTCGTTAATGCCCTTCCAACCTGCGATAGAAGAACCGTCAAACATTTTGCCGTCTTCGAAGAAATCAGCATCTACCTGATGAGAAGGAATAGATACGTGCTGCTCTTTACCTTTAGTGTCGGTAAAACGTAAATCAACGAACTTAACTTCTAATTCTTCAAGTTGCTTTAAAACTGATTCAACTGACATTCTCAAGCCTCCGGTAGGGTAAAGGGATGCCCCTTCTATAATCTTTTAACTCAAGTGATTTATCTTGAGCCAAACTTACGAGCTATAAAGCGATATCCATGCCAATAATTTAACTTACTGATTAACATGGTTTAAAATCTTTGTTGCACTTAATTGGATTCGCGTGTGCACCATAATAGTGCTTTTGTCTGTGGCATTTTGGTGCATTACTCCATTTTGGTGCGCACTGAATTGATTCATGCAAACCTTAAGCTGGGATGCACAGCGATAACATGCACCGCTTATATGGCACTGAGATGGCAATGACGCTTTGGCTTTCACTATCTCAGTAAGTACCGCCTCTGTGAAGCTTGCACATACTTGCAGCACTGCACGAGACTATTTATCACCACCATAACCGCCGCATAGCCGCATAATTGTCATAAAACCACGCTAGTCTGTCCAACTATGCCACGCATTATCAATCCAATAGTGGTTTATTATCATATTATTAGGAAAGAGTTCGTTCTCATGTGCGAAATGTCTTTGCTGTTCACAGGCCAAGTGAAATCAGTGATGCGTAAAAAGGTATCCCGTGACAATGAAGTGAGTCTTAATGCCATCGGGTGTAAACGCCAACATGAACGTTAGATTAAGTGTGCCGCAGAATTTATTGCAGTGTGTTCACGTGGTAATTTCTCTGTGTCTAAGTCGATTTTGCTGATGCTTAAATCGACATTAGCAGTGCTAACATTGAATACGAAAAATAGCAAATTCAGCTGCTTAACTCGGATTTTCCCTACGAATATGGCAATTAAACAGAGCGTTAACTCTGGCTATAGAGGATTTCATTCAGTGGATGATTGGCGGAAATTACCCAAGGATTGGCAGATTGTTTTATAAGTGTTCAAAAATAATCCTGTGCGCCAAGGCCGCTCTGGAGTAGAATGGCACGCTTTTTATTGTGGCGGATCGAGCTCGATCGCCATAACGAATTACTGAAATATCCCTATTTTTGTTTGATGGTAAGAGGTTTATCCGTGCTAGAGAATTTACGTAACATCGCCATTATTGCACACGTTGACCATGGCAAAACGACCCTGGTAGACAAGTTGCTGTCACAGTCAGGCACCCTTGCAACCCGAGGAGAAGCCACTGAGCGGGTGATGGACTCCAACGATCTTGAAAAGGAACGTGGGATCACGATTCTGGCAAAGAATACTGCCATCAAGTGGAACGACTACCGTATTAACATCGTTGATACCCCAGGCCACGCCGATTTCGGTGGTGAGGTTGAGCGTGTTCTGTCTATGGTTGACTCAGTATTATTGCTGGTTGATGCTGTTGACGGTCCAATGCCACAAACTCGCTTCGTAACGAAGAAAGCGTTTGCTCAAGGCCTAAAGCCAATCGTTGTTATCAACAAAATTGACCGTCCAGGTGCACGCCCAGATTGGGTTATTGACCAAGTATTCGACCTGTTCGATAACTTAGGTGCAACTGACGAGCAGCTAGATTTCCCAATCGTCTACGCTTCTGCGTTAAACGGTTTTGCAACTTTAGATCCGGATGTAGCGAGCGATGATATGACGCCGCTGTTCCAAACTATCGTTGAAAAAGTATCTTTCCCAGATGCTGACGCCGAAGGTGCGTTCCAGATGCAAATTTCGCAAATCGACTACAACTCATACGTGGGTGTTATCGGTATCGGCCGCATCAAGCGTGGTAGCGTTAAAACTAACCAACAAGTGACTATTATTGGCGCTGATGGCAAAACTCGTAACGGTAAAATGGGCCAAGTATTAGGTTACATGGGTCTAGACCGTACTGAAGTTGAAATTGCTAACGCTGGCGACATCGTTGCTATCACTGGTTTAGGCGAGCTGAAAATTTCTGACACTATCTGTGCCGTTGGTGCAGTAGAAGCTATGCCACCTTTGACTGTTGATGAACCTACTCTGACCATGACTTTCCAAGTTAATACTTCACCTTTTGCAGGTAAAGAAGGTAAGTATGTGACTTCACGTAATATTCTGGAGCGTCTGCAAACAGAATTAGTCCACAACGTGGCACTGCGTGTTGAAGAAACAGAAAGTCCAGATCGCTTCCGTGTATCTGGCCGTGGTGAATTGCATTTATCAATCCTGATTGAAAACATGCGTCGTGAAGGTTACGAGTTAGCCGTATCACGTCCAGAAGTTATTCTGAAAACTATCGACGGTGAACTGTGTGAACCATTTGAAACCTTGACTGTTGACGTTGAAGAAGAAGATCAAGGCACAGTAATCGAGAAATTAGGTACCCGTAAAGCTGAAATGAAAGACATGCAGCTTGATGGTAAAGGTCGTGTACGTATCGACTTCATCATCCCAAGCCGTGGTTTAATCGGTTTCCAAACTGAGTTTATGACAGCGACTTCTGGTACTGGTCTAATTTATCACTCATTCGACCATTATGGTCCGCACAAAGGTGGCGATATCGGTCAACGCGCTAACGGCGTATTGATCTCTAACGCAACGGGTAAGGCATTGACCTTCGCACTGTTCGGTCTGCAAGATCGTGGTCGTCTCTTTATCGGCCATGCCGCTGAAGTATACGAAGGCCAAGTGGTTGGTATTCACGCTCGCTCAAACGATCTGACAGTTAACTGTTTGAAAGGTAAGCAGCTGACCAACATGCGTGCTTCTGGTACTGACGAAGCCCAAGTGCTGACGACGCCAATCACAATGACACTTGAGCAAGCGCTTGAGTTCATCGATGATGATGAATTAGTTGAAGTAACGCCTAAGAACATTCGTGTTCGTAAGAGACACTTGACTGAAAACGATCGTAAGCGCTTTAACCGCGGTTAATGCCAGCCTATTAATTCAGGTGATTCGCCCTTAAGGTGAGCCAATCGGTTTAAAAAGCCCTGCATAGGAAACTGTGCAGGGCTTTTTGTTGGGATAAATTGAGTAATGGGTATTAGTCGTCCTCATCTATCACCCGTATGCAATTGCGGCCAGCGGATTTTGCGCGGTAGAGGGCGGCGTCCGCTTGGCGAACGAGTTCTAAAGCATTTTGTTTGTTAGAGGGTTGCAGATAGGCGACGCCTGCGCTCACTGTCACAATCCCAAGGTCGGTATTTGCATGCGGAATGGCAATGGCTTGGATCAGCTGATGTATATGCTGCGCTGTATCGAGTACCGTTTGTTTGTCGACATTCGGTAATAGAATGACAAATTCTTCGCCCCCGTAGCGAGCGACTAATTCGCCCGCTCTGCGACCGGACTGGGACAGTGTACTCGCTAATTGTTTAAGGCAATCGTCTCCGGCGAGGTGGCCATAGTGATCGTTAAATTGTTTAAAGTGGTCAATATCGAGCATGATGAGGGCCAGTGAGGAATTACTCCTTTGTCCTCGACTCCACTCTGTTTGTAACATCATGTCAAATAGGCGGCGATTGCCTATATTGGTTAAACCGTCGGTATTGCTGAGTATTTCAAGTTGCCTATTGGCTTCTGCCAGCTCACAGGTTCGAGCTGTGATCATGGATTCAAGTTCGACGTTACGTTCCTCTAATCGCGCGATCGGGTAAATCTCCCCTTTGTGGGCTAAGCCGTAGGGGATGGATATGCCACTGTGGACAATCATCCAGTCGTTGTTTTCTCGGTGAAATATCAACACTAGCCGTGCTGTCTCGCGGGAAAGCATAGGATTAGGGATAGGTAAGTGGATATGGAAAAAGGCAGTCACAACCACGAGGTTGTCGGCAAGGTCTTGTAAAGAAAGATCTAACATTTCGATGTGGATTCGCTCAGGCACTTGTGCAAAGTCCTGACGAGTGATTCGCACCCATTCTTCCCTGCTGGTGACAAGCTGGTCACTGCTCCCTGCATAGCCGCTAAAGTTATCACTAAAGCGACGAGTTAGCCTGTCATCACGGGAGGCATACATCTCAATATATTCGTCAAATAACGAATGGATCAATTGCTGTCGGTCGGGTCGCATAGGTTAGCTCCGTTGGGGAACATAAAACCATTTTTCTAATATCCGTATAGGAATATTATCTGCGATAAAGTCTAGCTGTTGCCTGATTGTAATCAATTTTATGACGTATATATTAAAAATACTGCAGAGAGTGATGTAAGCCATTATCTGCAGTATGCTTTGGGGATATTATCTAGTGCCCAATTCTATTAATCACTTGGATCAATTCCATGCGGATGTTGTCTGGTGTTTGGCTATGCCAGAACCCCGCTAAGTAAGCGCCCAGCGGTAGGATAAATAATGCGATGAGCACTAATGCGAGCAATCCCTTATGACCGAGTCTGTGGCCAGATTTCAGTCCAAGGCCGAGGGCGGCGGATTTAGGGCAAGCCGCGACACAGCGCATGCAGGCTTGGCACTCGTCACTGCGAACCGTGGTTTTAGTGTGCACTATGATGTTTGCTGGGCAAGCGCGGGTACACTTGTCGCATTTCATCCCTTTTGCTTCGATAAGGCAGTGCTGGGTATTGCGGCGAATTTTTAATGGGCTTGCAAAGCTTAAGATCCCAAGCATAGCGCCATAGGGACACAAGTAACGGCAGAATCCCTGACGACGCCATGCCGCTAAAGCGAGGATCAGCGCAAATACCAGTAGCGTGATTAGGCTGGGTGTTAGGAAGAACAATGCCATCTTCAAGTCGGCAATCTTATGATAATTACCTTCAAGATAATGGGGGATGGATTGTGCTGGCATACCAATGACTATGTAGCAAAGTGCTAGGAGTAATAGATATTTCAACATTCGCAGTGGCCAATCTAGCCAAGCGGGTGGTGTAAGCTCTGATTTAATAAAGCGTTTTCTAAAGGAATACAGGTATTCCCCTGCCAAACCTAATGGGCAAGCCCAACCGCAAAATGCCCGCTTGCAGAGTAAACCTGTGAGTAATACCGCCGCTAGCATGACTGCTGCCGCAGGATGGGTTTGATCCCACAAATTGAGGCTGATAATGGCTTTAAGCTCAATGCCACCCGCAATCGGTAAAAAGGCATCGACTACGTCGGGGCGCATTAGCCAAGGTGTGATTCCTTGCTTAAGCAGTACGGTATTGATTGTGTATTGTATGGCAACCAGCAAGAGCGATAGCGCTAAGGCATGTTGAGTCCCTTCACGAAGGGTATTGATTTTAATTTCACCCTTGAGTGCATCAGGCGCAAATTTATGCCCAAGTAGCATCAGTGGTAGTGCAATAAGAAGCCCGAGAGCCAGTGGCCAACAAAGACTCATTGCCACCGCACCGATACTGAGCAACAGTGTGGCGACCGCGCCCCATTTCTGGCCGCTCCAATAGCTGAGGGAGGCGAGATACATGAGTGCCAACATCAGCGTGAGTGATTCGATAAAAGTCATAGTGATGAATACAGCTAATAAGTTACAAGTACAGGCTCTGAGTGGTGAACTGAGGATAAGTTTTTGAGTAATAAGTGAAATTGTGCGTCAGATCTAAGATTCGCGCTATCAATCAATTAAAGCGCGCCATAGCTCACAAAGCTAAGTGTTTTAGTCTTGCACAAATAAAGTATGGCTTGCAGGGACATAGGGCGAGGTCACACAAAGAATAAAAAGCCCCAGCAATTTATTTTGCTAGGGCTTAGGAGTTCAGTGGGGCATTTGGATTAATTTTTTGATTTTTCGAGTGCTTCGATAAATTTGCTCGATTCGTTAATCGAGGTGTTCATCTCTTTAATCAGGCCAGAAATATCGGTTTGCAGACTCGCAAATTCGCTTTTAATCGCACCAATGGCTTGGGCGTTCAAGTTATGCTTGAGATACAGCATATTGTCTTTCATGGCGGTGAGTATCGGCGGCATTTTCGACTCGGCACGGCGCATACTTTTGATCAATTGTTCATAGGCGCGGCGCGTTTCTTTGAGTTTAGCTTCACTGTTGCGGCGTAGATTAGCTTTACTGATCTCGCTAATTTCATTTTGCCATTCATCGAACAGGGCTTCGGCTACATCTTCGACTTTATTGATGCGGTTGCTGACGTTATCGGCGGCACTTTGAGCCGATTCGTATTCATCTTTCGCTCTGCTATAGGCTTTTTCTAAGTTGCCATCACTGTAATTGAGCAGTGCTTGCATTTCTTCTAGGGCAGAGCTGAACTCTTTTTGAGCATCCTGTTGGGATTTTTTCGCATCTTTAACTCTGTCGACCATAATATCGCGTTTATGGTAACCGACCTTTTCCATTGCGCCGTAGTAGGCACTCTGGCAACCACTAAGCAGGAGGCTTGCGGCAATCAGGCCTGAAGTTATCAGTCTTTTCATTGGGTATTCCGTCACTGAGTGAATTGAAATTAATCGGCCTTAAATCGGGCCGCATCGATAATGCTCCACAGATGAAAGATAGCACCTATTACTGCGGGCACAATTAGCCACCAGAGGGCATAACCCACCACTGTGATAATGAAAAATAACAGTGCGGCCATAATGCGGCCTTGTAATAGTTGGCCTAACCCAGGGAAAAATAGGCTAGCAATAGCGGAAATAACGTTACCCGCAGATCCTTGTTGAGACATCAATTCACTCCTTAGACTTGTAAATTAAGTGTTTATTGTACGAAGATAACGAGTCTATACCAACAGAATCAAGAGAAACCCGTGACTAAGAAGATAGAACTGGCACAAATTCGCGTCTTATTCCTCGGGATTTGGCACTTCCTGCTGCATTTACAGCGGCGTTTAGTGGAAGATCAGATCAATATCCGCGCCGGACATTTGGCCTATGTCACGCTATTGTCACTCGTGCCTATGGTGGCCGTGACTATGTCTATGTTGTCGGCGTTTCCGGTGTTTAAGGGCATACGTGGGCAGATAGAAGGCTTTGTTTATCAGAACTTTTTACCCGCCGCTGGCGATACTGTACAAGTGTATATCAATGAGTTTGTCGCCAACGCTTCTAAGGGCACAGCCGTGGGGATTGCCGCTTTAGTGGTGGTCGCTATTTTGCTGATTTCCGCTATCGACAAATCCCTTAATAACATTTGGCGTACTAAAGAGAAGCGTTCCGTGGTGGTCGCATTTTCTATGTATTGGATGGTCATCACTTTGGGCCCTGTTTTGGTGGGGGCCAGTTTGGTGGCGACTTCCTACGTAGTGTCATTGAAGGTTTTTGACGGTCAGTTGTCGGGTGTGGTGCCCGTGTTTCTTGAGCGCTTGCCCATGCTGTTTTCAGTTGCGGCATTCTTGCTGTTGTATATGGTAGTGCCTAATCAAAAGGTGAAGTTTCTACATGCACTATTAGGGGCGATTGTCGCCGCAATCTTGTTTGAGTTAGGTAAAAAAGCCTTTGCCTTGTATGTGACTCAGTTTCCGAGCTATGAAGCAATTTATGGGGCTTTAGCCGTGATCCCTATTATCTTTGTCTGGGTGTATTTATCGTGGATGATAGTATTACTCGGCGCGGAAATTACCGCGGCTATGCCAGAGTATTTAGATTATGAGTCGAGCTCCGATGAGGATGAAACGGATCTAGATGGTAAGCCTTTACAAGACTGCCAAGATAATCAGCCTGTAACCTTAACTTCGGCAGAAGTAGATGCACTCAAGGCCGTGGCGAAATCGGAATGACATCCCTAAACGGTTAAGTAATGGCGATAACACTTAATGCCTGAATCCTTTCCTCCTTTTATCCGCCGCGACTGGTTTAGCGTTGGCAATGGTCAGCAATTACATCTGGCGCAATACGGTAATCCTCAAGGTATCCCGCTGTTGTATTTGCACGGTGGTCCGGGAGCGGGTTGTGATATCGGTGATTTAGCCTTATTTAATGGCGAACAATATTGGATTTTGCTGTTAGATCAACGAGGTTCTGGGCAGTCCTTGCCCTTTGGCGATTTAGCCCATAATCATCTTAATGGTTTGATCTGCGATATGGAGGCGATTCGCCTCGCGTTAGGTATTGAGCGCTGGTGTTTAGCGGGCGGCTCCTTTGGGGCCACATTAGGCTTAATTTACAGCGGATTATTTCCCGAACGGGTGATAGCGCAAGTGCTGTGGGCGTTATTTATTCCGTCTAAAGAAGGCATCGATTGGCTCTATGGCGCTGACGGCGCGGCAAAATTGCAACCAGCGGCTTATCGACTCTTCAGTGGTAATGCGCCCGTTGCGCCATCGCTGGCTGAACTGCTGGATTCGTACCATCAAGGTTTGGCATCGGCCGATGAAAACCTGCGGCACCATTTTGCGCGGCGTTGGGTTCAGTGGGAGCTAAAGCTCGCGGGGGCGAGATTGGTGTTGCCAAGACAGTTACCCGACCCAGTATTAGCGTTAGCTGATATCGAATTGCACTTTGCTCGGCATGATTACTTCAATGCCATGAGTGTGTTGCAACGCGTGACGCCTAGGGTGAAGGCGCGTAGTGTGTTATTGCAAGGAATGCAGGATGCGATTTGCCCAGCGGCGCTATTACGCGATTTTTTGGCTGGGTTAGAGCATGCTATTACGATTCAATCTGTTGCCGACGGCGGACATATGCTCAATAGCGAGTCGTTGTTTTTGGCGGTCACAGCAGAAATCCATGCTATGTGGTCGTGGATACATCAAAGGGAAATACAATGAAAACATTGCTCATCAGTGCCAGTTTACTCGGATTAACTGCCTGTGCCGCCACGGCGCCCTCGCAAACCAGCGCGATTGACCCAGTGGTGGCTCAGGAGAACGTGAGTGCACCCGTCGCGCCCAAAGTCGTTGAACTGGGTGGATTGACCAATGAAGCTGCCGCGGAGCGCTTGTATCAAGCGTTGATTAACGCTAACTACTTGGCCACCAAAGTTGCGCCAACTAAAGTCGCGGTGCAGTTTGGCGATAACCAGTTTTTGCTTGAGCCGAGCATTAATTCTGCGGGCATTGACCGTATTTTAATGAATCGTTTCTATGCCGTGCATCCGCAATTACAGGCTAGCCAAGAGCTGCCTGTGGTGATTGGCACTTTGAATCAAAAGCTTAATTTTGCCAAGTTCGTGTTGCTGGACCAAGGCGCTGTGATCCAAATACAAGGCACAGTCACCTTTGCCGACCGTGTTGAAATCGAAGAGTTACGTCGCTTTATGTTATGGACCAATGGCGGTTTGGCACAAGTCGCGCAATCCCTGCCAGATGGCATCGATCAATATATTCGTCCTATCCCGCTCATGCAGCAAATGGTTCCCGTTAAGCCTTAATCTAAAAAGGAAAAGTTGTGATTGCGTTAATTCAAAGAGTGAGCCGCGCCAGTGTAGTGGTTGATAACCAAACCCTAGGTGAAATCAATAAAGGCTTGTTGGTTCTGCTCGGTGTCGAGCAAGAAGATACCCGCGAGAAGATGGAAAAATTGGCGACTAAAGTCATGAATTATCGCGTTTTTTCAGATGAAAATGGCAAGATGAATCTCAATCTAGAACAAGTCGGTGGGTCTTTATTAGTCGTGTCACAATTTACCTTGGCCGCTGATACAGGCCGAGGCTTGAGGCCGAGTTTTTCAGGGGCGGGTACGCCGGATCAAGCCTTAGGCTTGTATGAAGAGTTTGTCGCATTCTGCCGCGCTAAGGGCGTTCACACAGAAACCGGACAGTTCGGCGCCGATATGCAAGTGTCCTTAGTCAATGATGGCCCAGTGACCTTTAATCTGCAGGTGTAGTTTCTATCGTGATGTTTATCTAGGGGTCTAGGTGATGGGGTGCTAGGCATAATCAATGTCGCTTGTACCAAGGGAGTATTAAGGGAATGCACATGGATCAATTACTCATTAAATTACGCCAGACTTGGCACAGTACGATCCCCGTTAGCGAGTTTATGCAGATAGTGCCACTCGATTACAGCGAGGGAGAATTTCGAGTCACAGCGCCGATGACGCCCAATATTAATCTGCATCAGACCATGTTTGCGGGCAGCATTTATACCTTGATGACCTTAACAGGCTGGGGTGCCGTGTGGCTAAATCAACAGTTGGTGGGCGTGGCGGGTGATATTGTGCTCGCCGATGCCCATATTCGTTATCTTGCTCCTGTGACTTGTGACCCTGTGGTAAAAGTGCAATGGCCAGATGTGGATCTCAGCCCGTTACAAAGGGGGCGCAGGGTTAAGGTGAAGCTGGAAGTGCAATTGTATTGTATGGATTCACTGTGTGCGGTTTTTGAAGGCCTGTATGTTAGTACGTCGAAAGCATGAATGCGTCGAAAACAACTTAGTGTATCTGTACGTCGAAGGTGACGTATAACCTTTCTAAAAAATCGAAGCTAATCTCAGATTTTATCCGCTTTATTTCTTTTTTATGGGCTAATACACTAGCGTCATAGAGTTGAGATATTCCATCTGACTCTGAGTCATTTACCTATTTTCGGAGCAGATTATGTCTAAAGTCTTAATTTTAAAATCAAGCATTCTTGGCGGTTATTCACAATCTGCCGTGTTAATTGACCACTTAGCGAGTCACTGGGAAACCCAAGGCGCCGCTATTACAGTGCGTGATTTAGGCGGTAAAGACGTACTGCCTATGGTAGACGGTGAAATCGCTTCTGGGTTACGCGGTGGTGCAGAATTATCGGCACGTCAGCAAGAAATGCTCGCCTTATCAGATACCTTAGTCGCTGAATTAAAAGCGAACGATACGATTGTTATCGCTGCACCTATGTACAACTTTACGATACCGGTTCAACTTAAAAACTGGATCGATTTTGTCGCCCGTGCCGGTGTGACTTTTACTTATACTGAAACGGGTCCAAAAGGATTAGTGGAAGGTAAACGCGCTGTGTTAGTGACGACCCGTGGCGGCGCTCACAAAGATGGCCCAACGGATCATGTTGTACCTTACTTGAAAACGGTTTTAGGCTTTATGGGGATCACTAATGTTGAAGTGGTTTACGCCGAAGCGCTGAACATGGGTCCTGAAGCACACGACAAAGGCATGGGCGAAGCGAAACACAGTATCGATCAGCTGAAAGCTTAATTGTTCCGTTGATTAGCTGAGTCATTTGATTTAGCTGAATAAATAATGCCAGCCTTTAATAGGCTGGCATTTTTGTATGTCCATTTCAGCTAAGCACGCTTGGCTTAAGTGGCTAGGTTTGAGCAACTAGACTCGAGCGGCTAGTTTTAAGTCGCAGATTTAGCTGTTTATTCGCAAAGGCTGCAGCCTTTGGCTAGGGTGCTTGTCTCAACATAACGCACCTTAGTGCTGGCTTGGTCGCGATTACGACTGATGCTAAAGCGTGCATGGCGCTCAGTTTCAAGCGGCTTTTCAGCAGTGTTACCCTGTGTGGCTTCAAACTGTAACGCTTTGGCATGATTTGTTTTATGCATACACCACCTCGCAGATATTTAAGTCATCACAATGTACAGACTGGCCTGATTAGCGCCGCACAACCAAGGCTTAAATTAGCTCGGCTGGCAGCAGACTAAATCTTTAAGCGAACCGCCATTTACCACGCAGCTAAAGCCATTGGCCTTGAGAATGTCGCAGCCTTTTTGCGCTCGAATACCCGCGCCACAATAGAGCACGAAGGGATGCTGTTTATTGTCAACTTGGTGTAACCATTGGTCGAGCATTGGCAATGGCACATTAATGGCTTGGGGCAAGTGACCGGAGGCAAATTCCTCTGGTGAACGCACATCAATCACCCGTGCGCCTTGCTCAATCAATTGCCAACATTTTTCGCCTGAGTGGCTGCCGGATAACTTAGCCAGTAAAGATTGAAACATAGCATTGCCCCTACCATTAGAAAATTTTCAATAAGTTTATTCTAATGAATTGGCGAGTGCAAGCGCTGCAGATTATCGGCAGTGAATGGTTTTTGGCATTGCCGGCACTAGGCAAGTAGTTAGAGGCTAGACACATTAGCTCTTTGATAGTGAATGATGTCGTGGAATACCACGGCTTGCTCGTTTAGATTGCGATAGCCATGGGGTTTGTCGGCCGCAAATCGTACCGCTTCACCTTGCTTGAGTGGTTGCCACTCGCCATCGACTAGCACTTCCATAGTACCGCTCAAGACAATGACATGCTCAGTGACACCCGTTTCATGGGGCTCAGAAAGCCGCTCATAGTTTGGCAGCAGGGTCAGTTCAAACATCTCGAAACCGAAGCGCTCTTCAAAGGGGAAGAGTGAGGCGACTAGCATGCCGTCGGTGGCGGGTTGTTGGCGTAACTCGTCGGGCTTACGGAATACTGCGCCTTGGCTCTGGGGTGTGGGTTCGAGAAAGGTCGACAGCGAGATATTGAATCCACTGGCAATTTTCCACAGCGTCGCAATAGTTGGGCTTGATTCACCGCGCTCGATTTGTCCTATCATGGCCTTACTAACGCCCGTCTCTTGGGCGGCTTTATCTAAACTCCATCCCTTTTGGTTGCGAAGTGCTTTAAGCGTGGTGGCGAGATAGCTGTTTATCGTCTGCACAATGGCCCCATCATTTTTATGAAAATTTAGTTTGTACGTTATAACGCACAGGTGCTATCTTGTCCATCTCGTACGTTATAGCGCACAAAAAGCGATCTTGTTCATTTTATAAGTTATAGCGCACAAAGTAATGGCGACATCAATTGCAGAGAAAGGGAGTGGATATGTGGCGAGATGCAGGGAGTTTATTAAAAATATCAGCGGGTTTTATTGCGGTATTAGTGGGTTATAGCAGCTCGGCGGTGATCATCTTTCAAGCGGCGGAGGCCGTGGGGGCGACACCAGCACAGATTAGTTCATGGCTGTGGGCTTTAGGTGTGGGCATGGGCGTAACCAGCATAGGGTTATCGCTTTACTACAAGAATCCAATTCTAACGGCTTGGTCTACACCGGGCGCAGCGCTGATGGTGACAAGCCTTGCGGGGTTGAGTGTAAACCAAGCCATAGGCGCTTTTCTGGTGAGTTCAATTCTAATCACCCTTTGCGGGGTGGCGGGCTGGATGGATAAGCTTATCCGCATCATGCCGCAGTCGGTGGCTTCCGCCATGTTGGCGGGGATTCTGCTGCAATTTGGCCTAGGGCTATTTCAGGCGATGCAAACCCAGCTGAGCCTAATATTAATCATGCTGTTGGTGTTTGTCGTCGTTAAGCCTTTTGCGCCGCGTTACATCATCTTGCTGACCTTGCTGGTGGGCATAGGCATGAGTTTTCAATTAGATTTGCTCAAGCTAGATGCGGTTCAGTTGCAACTGGCGATGCCGGTGTGGACGACACCTGAGTTTTCGTTGGCGAGTGTGATTGGCGTGGCGCTACCGCTGTTTGTAGTGACTATGGCCTCGCAAAATATGCCGGGCGTTGCTGCGCTGCACGGTAATGGCTACAGGCCGCCCATTTCACCTTTGATCACGACTACAGGATTCATCGGGGTTATCCTCGCGCCCTTTGGCGGTTTTGCTTTTAACTTATCCGCCATCACAGCCGCGATTTGTATGGGTAAAGAAGCTGACCCGAATCCCGCGACCCGCTACTGGGCGGCAGTGTGGGGCGGCGTATTTTACTTTATCACTGGGTTACTCGGCGCCACTGTGGTCGGCCTGTTTTCCGCTTTCCCTAAGGAATTAGTACTGGCCATCGCCGGATTAGCACTGCTTGGCACTATCGCCAATAGCCTGACCGCCGCATTAGCTAAAACCGAAGATCGCGAAGTGGCGGTGATCACTTTTTTGGTCACGGCATCAGGTTTTAGTGTGCTGGGCATCGGCAGCGCATTTTGGGGGCTGTTGCTTGGGTTTATTATCCATTGGTGGAACGGGCACAGAACTGCATCAGTAGTTAAGCGAGCGAATACTTAACTGCAGCAAAGCGCCTTAGATATGAATTTCAAAGACTAAGGCGCATGTGTTTTAGATTTTCTTCGTCATAAACACGCTATTGGGATCGAGTTGGTAGCCGTCGAAGGGGCCACAGATTTCAAAACCAAATTTGCAGTAGAGCAGGCGGGCAGGATTGAAGAAGTCCATCGAACCTGTCTCTAGACTCAGACGTTTGATACCTGCGGCTTTGGCATCGTTAATCAAGTGCTGCAATATTTTAGACGCTATACCTTGCTGCTTATAGGGCGCGGCGGTGCGCATGGATTTGATCTCCGCGTGCTCGGCATCTAACCATTTTAGTGCACCGCAGCCCGCTAAATTGTTGCCATCCCACAGGGTCCAAAAGCGAATATTGGGCTGACGCAGGCCGTCAAGATCTAATGCGTGAACGCTTTCAGGCGGAGAGGTTGCCCGCATATCGTTGAGGTGTTCCTGCAGTAATGCCGCTATCTCTGGCCCTGTAAGGTCATCTAAGGTGATTTTCATGGCTCTTGTGGTGGATTTCATGGCAGATCGGGTGCTCCCTATTATTGTGGCTTATCCATAATGGCGTCATTGCTTTGTTATCTGTTTGCCAATGCGCCGTGATAGATAAGCAAATGTTAGGCCAAGCGTTTTTAGCTTTAGCTAAAGCTAAACGCAGAATCAAAGTCAAAGTCGTGGGGTTTCACCCCCCTGATTTTTAATCAAGAGTCGACCAAAAGGGGAAAAGCGCCTGTTCCCCTTTTGGCTTATTTATAAAACATGGCCCGGCGTCCCCAACGGAGTTGAAAGCCCCTTGGGCATTAAGCGTCCTTATGCTATCGCGTCAGACGCTCGTCCCTGATTCGACTGACGCTATCTCGGCATCTGATAGGCAGGACGCCTGAATGTCGAGAAGGGCATGGATGCACGAGAACGACCATGCCTCGATCACACAACGAGCGCTAATGCCCTGCGGCAACTCCGAGGGGATGGTGTATTTTTTTGACTTTAGAGTTGTCCGATAGTCCTTAAAGCATAAAAGAGTTGTTGACCTGTTTCTGTCGTTGTACGCGTTTTAATCTGAACTTAGGGCTGGAATGCAGTAAATCAACGTCATGTATTTACCTAAATTTAGCGCGGAAGAATAGTAAAGCTAAAACAATATCAAGTGATTACGATCTTGGCTGTATAAAAAACAGCTACCCCCAAAAAGCAAATTCCTATAGCATCATTTATACCGATTAATATGGGCGTGGCAGTAGTCAAGTTCAACAAGCGATTTATGTACTGCGAACTGCGCAACGCATAAATACTCGGACGTTATACGTCGCACGCAAAGGCTAAACAATATGGATTGGAAAATATTAATACCAACGACCATTGCTACCATGGTAGCAATTATTGGTTGGGTTGTAGCGCACAAGTTTAATGCTGAGCGGGACGTTAAAAATAAGCAGCGAGAACTCAGAATAAAACATCTTGCTGAAAGCTATGAAGTATTTATTGAGTTAGGTAGAAATATTGACATCCTTGGCAATTACAGAGAAGTAGAGCGAGCAATTAGCTATATTCATCTATATGGAAATACTAAACAAATTGAGTTGTGTGAACAATTTGTAAACGAAATAGCATTGTTAGGAAGTGCAAATCATACGGAATTAGTTATTGAAATAAGAAACTTTATTAGAGAAGAGCTTGGTCTTCAAATAGTAAGCACAAAACTTAGTCTATTGAAAATAACTCCAAAATAAACAAAAAAGGTATAGCAAGACTTCTATTGTGAGTTTTTTCAAAATGGTTGCTGGAGCGAGCTATGGTTAAATATTAGCTCTAGTCTTTTGAACTTAGAGGCTACGTTAATGCTCGAAAAATTTAACAAGCCACCCATTGTTAAATTTCCTAAATGTTCAGTTGTAAATAGCAATTTTTCAAAGTGTTAATCTGACTCTAGTCTTTTAAGCCTAGAGATTACGCTGATGCTCGAAAGGCAAACCATGGTGATTGGTGAGACGACCGTCCGCCCCATGGACGGGGCGGTCGAGCATCCAAGGATGGACTTGCTGCGGGTCGTAGAGCCTGTACCATGGTTGGCCTCACTCTGAATAATATCTATGTTTAACTGCCTCTTCGCCTTCCGTAACTCTCGTTTATCAACTTAGATTTCACTGTGTCGCTGAGTGATTGCCATGGTAAGCCTGTATAGGTGAATATCAGCAAGCGCTAATGCCAACAGTAAATTTTCTTTTAATTTAAAAAGTGATCCAAACGGATATAAAAATGGCCGAGTATAAGCTCGGCCATGATTTGTTCTATTAAGCTTAAACGGGTAGGTTTAGTAGTATTTCTTCAAATAACTCTCGGCGTAGTTTTTGAGTTTTTTGTTTGAGCTCATGGTTGCCATATTTTCAATCACATCGCGGTAAGCGGTATTCCCCGAACTAGCTAGCGCTTTTGCCATGTTGGCATAGGTATCGATGGCGAGTTTGTCATCGGCCATTAAGCGTGGTGTTTTCAATTCGTTACTGAGTACGGCCAGGATAAAATCATCGTACTGGCGGTCATCCATGATGCGTTTAGCTGCGAGACGCATTAATTCTAAATCATTGCTGCGTAGGGCATTGGCAAAGGCATTATTTTGCTGACTTTGATCGGCAGTATATTGGCTTTTATCCGCAAGAATCGCATTCCATTTTTTATATATTGTTATGTTTTCTAAAGCTTGACCTGCGTATTTTTTGAGTTTTTTAGGATAATCACCATTAACAATCTTATTGATGGCTTCGCTGTACTTATCATTGCCTGAATAAGCTAAGCCTTTGACTAACCAAGCACTGTAGTCAATGGCATTTTTTTCAGTGGCTTGGGGCAAAGATGCGAGTAGCTTTGCTTCGAGCGCATCAAAAATGGCAGGATCGGATAAACCAGCGATGGTGAGTGATTCAATGGCTTCTTTTTGCTTGAATTGGTTATCACCCTTAAAGATTTCTTGATAGGTTTCAACTGTATATTCCTGAGCCAATAAAGGCGAGCTTAATAAACTGATGCTAAGCAGCATACCTGCAAACAGTGGTTTCATGGTGATGTCCTTATGTGGTTTTTATATGTTGTTATTGGGCCCAGCGTTTAAAAATCAGCGAGGTATTAATGCCGCCAAAGGCGAAATTATTACTCATCACATAATCTGTATCGATTGGGCGTGGCTCGTTGCGGATATAGTCCAAATCGGCGCATTGTGGGTCGATACCCTCAAGATTGAGTGTCGGCGCAAACCACCCCGCATTCATCATCTCAATACTCACCCAAGCTTCTAGTGCACCGCATGCGCCTAAGGTGTGGCCCGTGTAGCTTTTAAGGGATGAAATCGGCATGTTAGTGCCAAATACCGCATGGGTCGCGTGACTCTCGGCAATATCACCACGGTCGGTCGCCGTGCCGTGGGCGTTGACATAACCTATGGCGCTAGGCTCAAGCTGGGCATCTTTGAGCGCCAACCTGATAGCGATTTCCATGGTCTGCGCGTTTGGTTGGGTGACGTGTTGGCCATCTGAATTCGTGCCAAAACCGACTAACTCAGCGTAAATCTTGGCACCGCGCGCCTTGGCGTGTTCTAGCTCTTCGAGCACCAGCGTACAGGCGCCTTCGCCAATCACTAGACCATCACGGCTCGCATCGAAGGGGCGTGGCGTGAGTTCGGGGGTGCTGTTTTTAGTGCTAGTGGCAAACAGGGTATCGAACACGACAGCTTCTGTGGGGCAGAGTTCTTCGCCGCCGCCCGCCAACATTAAGGTTTGATGACCGTATTTGATGGCTTCATAGGCGTAACCTATGCCTTGGCTCCCCGAGGTACAGGCGCTGCTCGTGGTGTGAATTCGGCCTTTTAAGCCGAAAAATACCCCCACATTCACCGCTGTGGTGTGTGCCATCATGCGGATATAACTCGTGGCGGTGACGCCCGACATATCACCGGTCTTCAACATATCGCCAAAGGCGATGATGGCATCGGTACTGCCAGTGGACGAGCCATAGGCGATACCCATTTCACCCGAGGACACGATAGGATCGTCCAATAATCCCGCATCAATAAGAGCAAGCTCGCTGGCGCGGGTCGCCATGATAGAAACCCGACCCATAGAACGAATTTTCTTGCGCGAATAATGGCTTGGCACTTCAAAGTCGGTAATGGGGGCGGCTAAGCGGGTATTGAGGCCATCGTATTTATCCCATTCGCCCATAGTGACAACACAGTTTTTCTGCGCCTTAAGGCTCGCCGCTATCGCCTCCCAATCATGGCCCAGGGCGGTAATGCCGCCAATGCCAGTGACGACCACTCGTTTCCCTAAGCGGGTTTGATTTGTCGGTTCGCTCATTTAGATCATGCCTCCATTGACCGATATCACTTGGCGAGTGATATAGGCGGCATCGTCAGACATTAAAAATGCAGCTAAGGCGGCGATTTCACTGGGTTTACCCATGCGGCGCATCGGCACTAATTGTTCTACCATATCCTTAGAAATATCGGCCACCATGTCGGTTTCAATCAAGCCGGGGGCGATACAGTTGACGGTAATTTTGCGTTTTGCCAGTTCTAATGACAATGCCTTAGTCGCGCCGATAATACCCGCTTTTGAGGCGCTGTAATTGACTTGGCCACGGTTGCCCGCAATCCCAGAAACCGAAGCTAAGGTGATGATGCGCCCGCCCTTTCTACCTTGTACCATAGGCATGACGCAGGGGTGGATGACATTATAAAAACCGTCCAAGTTAGTGTGGATGACGCTGTCCCACTCACTTTCTGTCATAGCAGGAAAGGCGGTGTCGCGGTTGATGCCAGCATTGAGGATCACGCCATAATAGGCACCATTGGCCTCAATGTCGGTTTCAATGGCGGCTCTGACGGTTGCGCGGTCGGCGACATCAAATTTCAGCAGGCTCGCATTCACTCCAAGCGCGCGGATTTGCGCGGCAGTGTCATCGGCAGCCGCTTGGTTACTGTGGTAATGCAGGGCGATATCGAAACCCGCAGCGGCGAGTTTTAGGGCGATGGCTTTACCAATACCGCGGCTCGAACCGGTAACTAATACTCTGTTATTCATCTGTTTTCTCCACCCCATTTTATCGTTATGTGTCGGTATGGGGTTTCATGTATTTATGGTAAAAAGGTCGATTGTTAAGGCGCTTTAAGGCTTTTTTATCTACATCATTGCTTTAGTGCCCAAGACTTCTATTTGCCGCGTCTTGATTGCCTGCAAGGTAGGCTTGTGTGTCCTGAGGCTGGAACACATTCACATTGGCTTGGGCCACTAAGCTCTTTTCTAGGTTAGAGCCGGCTTCGGGCAGCAGATAAATTTGGCAATCGAATACCGCTAATCCCGACTCCTCTTGATAGAGGCGGCTGACTTGGGTGCGATAGGTGCGCCCGAGCTCATATTGCTTTGCATACAAGGTTAATTTGCGCGAACCCAATAGAAACCCGACGCGGATTTTATCATCGCGAAGCTTTGCCTCAACCCCAGCAAGGGCGGCAATACTTTGGGCCATATATTCGATACCCACATAATTGGGTACGGCTCGATGTTTGTCATCGAAATAGGGGCTCTTGGCCGTGATAGTGACTTCGGTCTCTAGGTTATCGCGCCGATAGCCAATGATTTTATCGAGCAAAATCATCGGTGCCCTATGGGGAATAAAATCGGCAATATCCTGTTCGGCAAAGGGTTTATTGCATTGTATAAAGGGCATCATTTTAGGCCTCGTTACGGCAAAAAATCAGGCTGGCATTACTGCCGCCAAAGGCGAAGGAATTGCTCATCACATAATTAAGCGCGCCCTTAGCGGCAACTTGATGGCGCTCGACCAAGGCAATGGACGGATCCTGTGGATCGACTTGTCCGTCCCATTGATGGGGCGGCAGGGCTTGGCTGTGATTATGTGCTGAAAGTAATAAATAACAGAAGGCGGCTTCAATGGCGCCAGCGGCACCTAAGGTATGGCCGACTAAGGGCTTGGTCGAGCTGCAGGGCGGTACGTTTACACCAAACACTTCAACCACGGCGCGGCTTTCCATCGCATCATTTTTAGGCGTGGCTGTACCGTGCAAGTTAATGTAACCAATGTCTTTTGCTGCAATGTGTGCATCTTGCAACGCTGCGTGCATGGCTTTGATCGCGCCTTCGCCTTCGGGGTGTGGCGCCGACATATGGTGCGCATCGCTCGACTCGCCAATACCCGCTAGCATGACCTCTGACTCGCCCAACGTCAGGACGAAAAGCGCCGCGCCTTCGCCGATATTGATGCCATCACGGTTGATACTAAAAGGATTACAGTGGCCTTTCGAGACAGATTCTAAGGCATGAAAACCATTGACTGTGAGTTGGCATAAACTGTCGACACCGCCGACAATCATCATATCGCAGAGGTTAGCCTGTAATAGGCGTTTGGCACTGGCAAAGACTTTGGCGCTGGATGAGCAGGCGGTTGAAATTGTGTAGCAAGGACCATCGAGCTCAAAATATTGGCGTAAAAAGTCGCTGGTGCTGCCGAGCTCCTGCTGGAAATAGTGGTAATCCGCCGGAAAGTATCCGTGTTGATTGCGGTAGCTCAGCGCGGCTTCACCTTTTGAAATCCCTGACGTGCTCGTGCCTAGCACTACACCAATACGGGCATGACCAAAATCCCGTTTCGCTTGTTCAACTGTGGTCGCAATTTGCAGTGCGGCGCACAGCAGTAATTGGTTGTTACGGCAATCGAACTGAATGAGTTTTTCGGGAATGGTTGGTAGTGCTGCCGTCACGGGGGCAACTAAGGTTGGGTGCTCGAACAGGAGAGTGTCACTGCGCAGCATCGCACTGGTATCACCGGCGATCAGGCGGTCTAAAACCTGCTGGGGATCTTGCCCTAGCGGGGTACACAATCCAATCTGTGTAATAGCTACTCTGTTCATCATTGTGTGTCTTTTTACCATGGCACAGTTAAGTGCGGATGCTAACAGATTAAATAGGTTCGATTTCTAGCTCAAACTTAGCTTGTGGCATAGTTAAGCTGATGTGGGCTTGCCAAAGAGCATCGCCGATATTTTGTTGATAACGGATTTGCACCACATGGGTTTGCTGGCCGCTTTTACTGATCAAGGTGTCTTGACTATAGATCTGGCGACAGGGGATTGTATTCTCTCGGGTGCCTATAAGCGTATCGCCCTGATTTCCCCCAACCGTATCGCAAAGGCCTGTGACTAAATGACCACCTTCTAAATGGGCGCGAATACTCTGCTCAGGCCAATAGATCAGTTGCATCATCGCCATTAAATACTCAGCTTTAAAACTGTCCCCTAGCAGCACGCTTTGTTCACTGCTGAGTGTATTACCATCATAAACTAAGGTAAACAAAGCCTGTCCGAGTGGCGCTAAGCCAACGAGCGTCATGCGCTCGCCCTCTAACTCCAATTGAGTGAGCAGTTCGTGGGACTCTTTCCCCACTTTAATACTGACTTTTTGGCTAAAGGACTGGGGAGAAGATACGCCTGTGTTGCTGTCGGTTTGCTGACTCGCCATGATGGCGGGCTTAGTTGTAGGCTCAGTCGTGGACTTTATCCTTGGCTGAGTCAACGGCTTATCGGTCGCGGGAGCAAAATCATGGGGCAATGGTGCCAAACAATAACGCATATCCTTAGCGAGTCCGACACAGGTCTGCCTGAACAGCAGTTCACTACAGCCCGTTAGCCCAAGGCTTGCGAGCAATAGCGCGGGGATGATTAGCCATTTAGCGTTAAGGTTTAGCAGCATGCGATTAGACCTCTGCGAATGCTGGAGTGGCGGCTGGATTTCGGCACAGTTCGACTATCATATTCAGGCGGCGCTCCGAGTCTTTAACAAAGGGATTATTCGTATCCCAAGCATAGCCCGCCAGAATAGAACAAATCATTTGCTTGATACGCTCGTTCGGTTCTTCATAGAAGACCACATCCTGAAAGCGGCCATCATACCAAGCTTGCACATAGGTGCGGAAGGCATTCACGCCCTGCATCAAAGGCGTTGAGTAATCGGCTTGCCAGTCAACCGCTTCGCCATTGAGTTGTTTCGTTAGGCATTTTGCCGCCATAGACGCCGATTGCATGGCGATAGTGACGCCGGAGGAAAACACAGGATCGAGGAATTCGCCCGCATTACCCAATAGCGCGAACTTGTCGGTCGCAAGGCGTGACACATTGGCAGAATAACCTTTGAGCGTGGCGCATTCCTGCACCACTTTCGCATTGGCCAGCAGGGCTTTTAGTCCTGGTTCTTCATTGACTATGCTCATCAATTGTTGCTCAAGCGAACCTTGTAAACGCGCCAGTAATTGCGGTTCTGCCACTACGCCGAGTGAACAACGGCCATTGCTAAAGGGAATGAGCCAATACCAAATGTCTTTATGCTCAGGGTGGACACTGATTAAAATCTTATTTCGATCAAAGTGAGGATCGCTGATGTTGTCTTCCACATGGGTAAAGATGGCGCTGCGCTGTGGTAGGCAAGATGGACTTTCTAAGTCGAGCAAGCGTGGCAACACACGGCCAAAACCACTGGCATCAAGCACATATTGGGCGCTGATTTGATAAAGCTCGCCCTGTTCATTGCGCACCATTAAGCATGGATTCTCGGTTAAATCTATCGCCTCGACGGTTTCGCCATAGCGGATGTCGACCCCTTGGCTTTGGGCGGTATCGGCTAACAGTTTATCAAAACTGGCGCGCTGCACTTGGAATGTGGTGCCCGGCCCTGGGGTAAATTTATCGGTAAAATCGAAGGTAGTGTAAGTGCCATTGCGACGAAAGGCGGCGCCATTTTTATGCTGGAATCCAGCGGCATTGAGTGCGTCTAACATGCCGGCTTCTTCGATGAATTGCATGCAGCAGGGCAGTAAACTTTCACCGATGGAAAAACGGGGGAAATGTTGTTTTTCTAACACCAGCACGCGCTTGCCTTGTTGGTGTAGCAAGCTGGCGGCAATGGCGCCTGAAGGTCCTGCGCCGATAATAGCCACATTGACGGCAAGTGAATTTGGCATAGCTGATAAATCGTGAGCGGGTGTAGTCATGTAAAGTACGTTCCTTGTCGTTATCAGGACTTTTTAGTCGTTAAAATCAGTGGCGAAAGTAAAAAGGTTAAACCTATACCTAGTGACAGGGTTAAACCAAAATAATGAATCGCTTGGGTCTGGCTAAAGGCGAGTAAACCAAAGGCTAATAGGGTCGAGCAGGCGGACATAAATACCGCCATCATCACTGCCTTGCCGTGGTTTTGAGCAGAGGCAAAGAACAAGCTGTAGTCTATCCCAATCCCGAAAACTAAAATGAGCGCGAGTGCATGGAACAGACTCAGCGGCGAGCCTGTTAAGCCTAAGGTTGCAAGCGTTAGCAAGGCCGCAAGGGCTGGAACGGCAACCACAACCGTGGCTTTTTTAATGCCAAAATTCAGGCTAAACAACAAGAGTGCGATACCAAGTGCGAGCGCTAACAGCTTTAGGGTTAACAGTCGGTAATGGCCCATGACGGCGGAGATATCCGCGACTTTATCGATAAGTTGTACGCTTTGATCATTGGCAAAGCGCGCCTTGATCGCGTCGATCTGTTTAATGCCGCCAAGCAAGACAATGGCACCATGCTCAGCGCTCGCGCCGCCATCATTTAGCGCTTCATAGTCGGTGGCGTTGCCATTTGGTGCTAGCCACAGCGGTGCGAGTTGCTTGCCTGCCTCTAGCTTAAAGAAATCCGCTGGGGCGATATATTGGTCTTTAGCCGCTAAGTAGCTTGCTTGCAGCTCTGGCTTTAAGTTCTCATCCAACCCAAGGCTTGTGAGCACAGTATCTATCTGAGTTTGATAGATTTCACCCTGTAAGCGATAAGCCGTGTCTTGCCTTTGATGGCTGGGAAGATATCGGCTGAGGCTGACGTAGTTGCCTAACTCTTGATTCGCAATAGCGGCATCGAGTAGTGGCGACACTCGCTCAAGCTGTTGTAGTAGTGCTTCTTCATTCGCGGCGCGTACCAGTAAGAATTGATTATCTGTGCCGCCGCTGAGTAGCTGCCTGAGCTTATTTTCAGGTTCAGTCACGCTCGCGGGGCTTTGCTGTAAATGGCGAATATCGTCATCGACGGTTAACTTGGTTACGCCAACCAGACACCACATTACTATCACTAAAGCAAACATGCCCATGCCTAACGGCGTGGTCAATCTGTTGGATAACTGAGTGAGGTTGGCAAGGTACTTCCCCGCTAACGCTAATGGGCGGGAGCCCGATGGCAAACGACTTCCCGCTAACAGTGGGTAGGCGAGAATGAGGGTGAGATAGGCCCCGAGCAGTCCCGCGGCGCAGAAAATCGCCACTTGCTGCATCCCAGGAAACGGCGCTAACCCTATGCCCACATAAGCTAAGGCACTGGTGATAAAGGCAAGCGTCACCGTTGGGAATATATACGCGACCGTCGCCTGAGCGCTCCGCTCTGTATCGCTTAAGCGCTCGCAGTAAAAATGAAAGCTGTAGTCGATGGCAATGCCAATCAAGCTAGTACCAAACACTAAGGTGAGTAAATGCAGCTCGCCAAACACGCTTAAGGTAAAAGTTACGGCCAGCAACAGCCCGCTGGAAATGGTAACGATTGCCAAAAGTAGCGGCATCACAGAGCGAAACGCCAGCCAGACTAAAGCTATTACCCCAAGTAAGGATGCAAGACCGAGGATCGATATTTCACTCTTAGCCGTTTGTGTCGCCGCAATCGCGTGAAACAGGGCGCCAGCCTTAAGCACGGTAATATCGGGATAGTTTTTTTCAACGGCATCCAAAGTTACTGTTAATGCCGTCATCTGCGCTAATTGCGCATTGGGATTAAAGGCACTTTCTTGGCCCTTTGCCATAACAACCGCGGCAACATTATCGCCTTGATTAGCCAGCAGAATACCTTGGCTGGCTCTGACTTTTGAACTCGGCGCGAGGGCGAGTAAATTGGCGGGGAATAACAGCAGCGGATCTTGGGCAAGCAAGTTGCTATTGGCGTAACTAAAGGCGTTGTAAAGCTGTGCGGTGGCCGCTTCAATCAGATTTCCAATGTCTTTCGTTGCTAACGCCTCAGCTTGTGGCACTGTCAGTAATTTAAATCTGTGGGGGAAATAGTATTGCCCCAAGGTTTCACCGATCTGCATATTGGCGCTGCGAATATCTGTAAGTGCAGCATTTTTGCCAGTAGCAACAAGGTCAGTTTCAAGCTTTTGCATCAACAGCTTAGCCGCAGCGATTGCCGTGGTTTCATCCTTGGCGACGAGCGCAATATAGACTTGATCGGCGAGCGTCGCTTCAACTTGGTTAAGGGCGCGTTCTGTGAGTTTGTCCTGCTGTAAATGGGGCAGCATGGCGAGAATATCGCTCTGCACCCTTGCGCCGTTTTGCCAAAGTTGCAACGTCCATAGACTAGCAGACAGCATCAATAGCAACCAAATGGCGAGGCGCCATTTAGAGGATGATTGTATTAGCGCTTGATTGGCGCGCGCGGTGAAATTGGCGGCCATGGTTAAGGTTTATTCGCCTCTATCGCCACAGCATACTGCGTCAATTCGGTTTCGCTGAGTTTACCTTGGGAAAGCGCACTAAAGTCGATGCGGGTCATATCCTGTGGGCTCACACTCGGCGCTGCGCTCAGCAGCACTAAGGATTGCAAGGTATCGCCACCCTCTAACACCATATTGGCGATGGCTTTTTTCATTAAGGGATCTTTGGGCGTTAGGCCTAATTGCCATTGGCCGTCTGTGTTCAAGCTTTCTGTTATGAGGAAGTGCAGTTCAAAGTTTTCACTTAAACCGGAAATATCACCGCCGAGCATAGCGCGCACTAGGCTGGGTAATAAATCGCCCATAGCGGCGGTGCTCGCCGAGGCATCTGCCTTGCTGACTTGGACTCGACCTTGGCTATCGCGCTGAATAAGCTGCTTATCTTTTAAAATCAGCAGGGATTCGAAGGGCTTTATCTGCTGCCATATCAGCCCTTGGGTCTGATCGAAGATAAACTGACCTTGGCTGATTAACGGCTTTTTGAGCACCTTCAACTGCCGAGATTGCACAAAGTTGCCACGAACCGTTTCGCCCAAGTTAAGCTTTTGGCTTAAGGCGACAAGCTGCGCGGTATCCGCAGTTTGGCTAAAGAGTGTTTGATAAGCGCTGGGCTCTGCTAAGGTTTCTGCTTTGAGTGGCAGGGTTATCAAAGTACAAGCCAAGCCGCAAGCAAGGCAGAGGAGTAATACACACTTCGTCAGCGCAGAGCTCTTGGCGAGTACTGATTTCATTAGTCTTCAACCTTAGCGAGCAGGATGGCTATTTTGTCACGGAACACCTCTGGGGTGACAAAGCACAATTCTTGGGTGCTCATGTCTACTGCTGCCTGAATGGTATAACCCTTAGTGATGCGCGCACCCGTTTCGACATCGCGAATTTGATAATTGATTTTTAAGCGGTTTTCCCACTCGACTAACTCTGCGCGCACTGTGATTTTTTGCTCGAAGGTGCTGGCTTTGACGTATTTAATCTGCAAATCGATAATAGGCCACGCATAGTTAGATGCTTGCATTTGGCGGTAGTTATAGCCCAGCTCATCGAGCAGTTTGCAGCGAGCAATCTCGAAATAACGCAGGTAATTGCCATGCCAAGTGATCCCCATGGAATCCACATCGTGGAAGGGGATTTGCATTTCCATATCGATAGTGAGCAATGATTTCATCGGCACACTTCCCATTCGCCCGCTTGGATTTTAGCTATGGTTTGGCGCAGCACGGCTTCAAGCGGTCGGTCTTCGATTAAGGTCTCAAAATCACCGCGCACTTGAGCGAGGGTTTTCGCCAATGAAGGGGTGAGCGAGGCTTCGTCCAGTTCATTTTGGGCGATACGTAAACCAATACCTTGGGTCATGGCGAGCAGGGCTGCCGCTGCGACTTGTTCGGTCAATTGCAGCACGCGCATACAGTCGCGGGCGGCGATGGTGCCCATGCTGACTTTGTCTTGGTTGTGGCATTCGGTCGAGCGCGAGAATACGCTGGCGGGCATAGTGTGCTTGAGCGCTTCTGCTGTCCACGCCGATACGCCAATTTGTACCGCTTTAAAGCCATGATTAATCGCGCGGCGCGGGCCGGTTGAGCCGGATAAGTTAGCGGGTAAGCCATTGTTAAACTTAGGGTCCATCACTAGCGCCATTTGGCGATCGATAAGATCGGCTAAGTTGGCCACAGTATTCTTGAGTGAATCCATCGCAAAGGCGATATGGCCGCCGTAAAAATGGCCACCGTGGAGAATATGCTCGCCTTCGCCGTCGACAATCGGGTTGTCGTTGGCGCTGTTGACTTCGGTTTCGATAAACTGACGCATAAACGGCAGCGCATCCTGTAACACGCCGATAATGTGCGGTGCGCAGCGGATGGAATATCTGTCCTGCAGCCTGTCCGAATTGCGCGGATGTTCGTGGTGATTTAAATCTTCCCGTATCCAAGTGGCGATTTGGTTTTGTCCCGGATGCGGTTTAGCGGCAAATAAGATTTCATCAAAATGGTTCGAGTTGCCCTTCAGCGTCAACGAAGCCATAGCGGTAATGCGGCTACTTAAGCGGGCAAGATATTGGGCGCGATCGAAGGCTAAACAGGCCAAGGCCGTCATCACAGCCGTGCCGTTCATCAGGGCTAAGCCTTCTTTTGGACGCAGGACATGCGGGATAATGTTGAGCTTAGCGTACACAGCTTGAGTCGCTTGGCGCTCACCTTGGTAAATCACTTCGCGCTCGCCGACTAACACGGCGGCCAAATACGACAGCGGCGTTAAATCACCGCTGGCGCCGACCGAGCCTTCCTCTGGGATCACTGGCACTATGTTGAGATTGAGCAAAGTTTCGATGCGCTTTAATAGCTCATAGGTCACGCCAGATTTGCCAATGGCTAAGGAGTTTAAACGGCAAGCCATCACAGCGCGGGCCTGCATTATGCTTAAGGTCTCGCCTAAACCGCAGCCGTGGAAGCGGGTTAAATGCAGTGGCAATTCGTGGACCAGATCTAAGCTCACATTGACTGTGCAAGAGTCGCCATAACCAGTTGTTACACCATAAACCACGCCTTCTTCGTGCAGTAGACTATCGATAAAGCGCGCACCTTTTTGAATGTATTCTTGATAATCCGCATCATCACAGAGCTTGACTGGTGCGCCCTTGGCGACGGCAACCACTTGTTCTAAGGTAAGAAATTGACGGCCGAACTCAACAGTCTTTAAGTCTGATTGATTCTTTGAGTCGGCGGCTTGGGTGTGGCTCATGAATGACTAGTCCTGTCTGTCTTATGATCCTGCTCTGGGATCTGCGGTGATGTTGACTCTGCTGTTACAGCATCGGCTTGTACTGAATTGGCTGATACGCGTCCTAACTCGCTGTCTTTACGCCAAAAATCGAAGAAGTTAAACCATTGCAAAGGCTCGCGTCTGGCAAAGTATTCTAAACGTTCGCTGTAGCGATTTACCGCCTGCTGTAATCTGTCCATTCTGCCCGGCCTTGGGCCTTTAAGTGTTTCGGCGAAGTGCTCTAAATGCACCCGATAACGGCCCTGTTCCCGCAGGCAAAACATTAAAAACACAGGGCAATCGAGTAAGCCTGCCAAAATAAACGGCCCTTGGGGAAACGCTGCATCTTGCCCCATAAACGGCGCGTACATGACGCGACCTTGGGTATTCGGCGAGGTTCTATCGCCCGCGATCACCACCAGTTCACCGTCTTCTATTTTTTGCTGCAACAGCATAGACGTCGCGGGGTTAAGCTCGGTCACTTGAATAAGATTAAGCGTGCTATCAGGGTTTAACTGCTTAAGTACCTTATTGAAATTTTCAGCATGGCTAGTTAACACCATGACGTTTACTTTGACCTTGCGCTGGTGGATGGAAATGGCGCGGCAGAGTTCTAAATTGCCAAGGTGCGACACCAATAACACCGCGCCTTTACCGCTTTCGAGCTGGTCGGCCAGCACTTGGCGATCGGGGAAATCCACTTGGCTCAATTGGATGCGATCGCACCATGCATCGATTCTATCGAGAGCGGCATTGCCAAAGGCTAAAAAGTGATTCAAGCTATCGCGCCAGCCTATGGGCTGATTGAGCTTAGGATGTTGCGGCTCAAGCATTTGCACGCGGCGCAGGAAATCTAACGAGGCTTCGCGGGTGACTTTGCCCGTGAGAAAGAAATAACAAATCACAGGATACATAATGGCGCGGCACAACCAATGGCCGCCAATACGATAGCTCTCGGCTAACAGTTTGATGCCCCAGTAACTGCCGCGCTCCTTCATGCCCGACCAATGGGTGGCTGAAGTTGATGATGTTGCTGACGAGCAATGGGAGTTTTGCGCGGCTTGTTGCTGTGATTTACGCTTCAATAGCCAAGGCAGGCGTTTGAGCATGCCGAAAAACAACTTGGTATGCAGTTTAGTGATGCGCACATTGTCGGCCACACCTTGAAAGTGACTAACACCACCTTCGGGATAAATCACCTTAGTCGGCTGGAATAAAATTTCCACCCCTTGCCAGTAGAGTTTGACGAGGATTTCAATATCAAAATCCATTCGCTCCGTTAATGCTTGCTGGCACAGTAATCGCTCGGTGGCGGCGAGGGGATAAACGCGAAAGCCACACATAGAATCTTGAATATCAAAGCTTAAGGTTTCGACCCACACCCAAAAATGGGTGATATAACGGCCATAGAGCCTGCCCTTAGGCACGGATTCATCGTACTCGGGTTTGCCTGAAATCAGTGCATCGGGTTTAGCCTGCGCCCTTGCTACCATAGCTGGAATATCGGCTAGATTGTGTTGACCATCGGCATCGACCTGCAGTGCATGACTAAAGCCATCGCGGTAGGCTCGGCGTAGGCCCGTCATCACAGCAGCGCCTTTACCACGGTTGTAAGGATGCAGCAGCAAAGTCACCCAAGGATAGGTTTGGGCTAAGGATTGCAGTAGATAACGGGTTTCGTCATTGCTGCCATCATCAATCAAATAACAGGGCAGATTAAATTGGGCGAGTTCGGCCAAGGTCTGGGCAATTGCGGCACTGTGATTGTAATTGGGGATCACTAAGGCGAGCTTGATGGGCGCCGACTCAACTAAGTCGCTGGGAGGTGTTAGCACTGGCTCGCCCCATCGCTGCTGTTAACTGGCGAGATATCGAAGGCGATACGACCTGACGCGTAGCGGTTTTCACCATCGCTATAGGCGAAGGTGAGTTTCCCCTTAGCCGCATTGTTGCTAATGCTTAAGGTGACTTCTTGCCCCGGCAGTATGAGTTGCTGAAACTTAAGCACTTCTAAGTTGGCTACGGCTTCGTAATAGCCGAAATATTGGCAGCCTAAACGCACCGCCCAATCTAATTGCGTCACGCCTGGCAGTACGGCTTGTTCGGGAAAATGTCCCTTAAAAGATTCAAGGTCGGCCGCCACTAACAGACGTAATTCAATATTATCCATGCCGATATTGGAATGCAGGATCGGCGGTAAACTCGATTTAATCATGATCAAATAACTCGACTAACTGGGCAGTGACACGCTTACCCTGAGTGTTAAGCGGCAAAATATCGGGATAACGCCAGCGGCGTGGCAGGGTGACTCGCTCAAATTGCGTCAGTAAATGTGCTTTTAACGCATTGTTGATACTGAGTTTCCCCTGCTCTTGGTGCACGCTGCGGCCAAGTGCTGAGAGAGTTATCACAGCGCCCAGTTGGGATTTAAACTGCGGCAATACGACAAGTGCGGCTTGCTCAACATAGGCGTGGCTGCCTAGCAGCGTTTCCATTTGTGCCAGTGATAGACGTTTTTCCTCTATCTTAACGATGCGATCGAGTCGGCCCTTGAGTCTAAACTGGCCATTTTCGGTCGGTTCGATTTTATCTTCGCAGCGCAACCATTCATCGTCGGCTAAATAGGGTGATTTCAGCAGCAAGGCTCCGTCGCTAGGATCTTGATCTATCGATATTCTGTCAAATACTTGCCAAGGTTCATCGGCCTCATGCTGACGGCGATAGGCGATACCGCCCGTTTCTGTGCTGCCAAAAATTTCGATGGGCAGGTGGCCATAGCATTGGCTAATCCCTTGAGCCGCCGCAAAACTTAAGGGCCCGCCAGAGCTAAACACTAAGCTAGGTGAGCGCAGCTGCCGCTCGTGCTCTAAGGCCTTAGGTAAACGCGATAACTGGGCAGGGCTACTGATCAAACACAGGTTTGGCAGTAAGGCAGTGTAATAGCTTAAGGTTTCTGGGTATTCAATCTGCTCACTTAAAAACGGCCGGCTGGCGGCGAGTGGCCACAAAATCTTGAATAACAGGCCATAGATATGCTGGTGGGAAACCGTTGAAACCACACTGCAATGGGGTAAATGTTCGGCAAAGGTATGTTCGAGCACTGAGACTTCAACGTCTAATTGCTGAAGTGTTTTACGGATCGCCTTAGGTTCGCCACTGCTGCCTGAGGTAAATAGCACAAGTTCACCGATAGCCTCGCTCGCCGGCCAAGGTTTGCTCGGCAGGCTCAGCTCTTTTCTCAGTAGAATAAAGGCCTGACTTTCACACAATGGCTTGTCCGACAATATGCCTTCAAACTGGTGGGTTAACTCGCTCAGTGTGCCCGTTTGGGTGTTGGCTGGTAAGATAATTTCCTTGCCTGCTAACAGCGCCGCACATAAACCCACAGCAAACAGATCGCTGGTATCACTCGCGAGCAGCCATTTTTTCTCTGGCGCGGCCAGCAGTTGCTCGTAAAAATACGCCACCTGATTGGTAAATAATGCACCTGTGACTATGTCGTGGTGATTAAAGCTGATCAGTTGTTGGGCAAAGGGCCCTTGGGTTAACCAGTTTTTGAGTAGCTGTGTCATGTTTTCTTCAACCAAAAGCTGCGATATAACCATTCCCCACCGAGGAGCAGTCCCATGAGTACGTATGCAATCAAACCGTTATACAAGGTCCAGGTTGCTAAGCTAGTAAAGCCAGCGGTGTAAGCCGCCATAGTGCCATTGAAGATAAATAAGCCGCACCAAAGTAGCGTGACTTTTTTAAGATACCCAGTGGCTTCATCCGGTAAATCGGGTTCTTTCAAACGGGCTAAACGTTCGATCATGCTAGGGCCAGTGTGCAGTGAATAACTGAACAGCGCCAGCATAGTGAGATTTATCACTACTGGGTAATACAGCAGCCAATCACTGCGCTTGGCAAGATAACTGCCTGCCGTGAGCACAATCCCCACCAATAGTGGTAAAACTAATGTCTTAACCCTTTGCTTTTGTAGCATTAGCCGCATTATCAGCAATAAACACAGCACGAGCGCTATGGTGCCAGCAGGCAAGTAACTGAGCCCTAAATACACGGCAACGGGGTAGGCCAGCAAAGTTAGGGCGGTTAAGACCTGTAGCAAGGCTCGCATTAGGTTTTAACTAAACCTTCGATAGCATTAATCACATCGTTGATTGTGCGAACTGATTTAAATTCATCGGGTTGGATCTTTTTACCTGTCAGTTGCTGCAGTTTTATCACTAAGTCGACTGCATCAATACTGTCGAGATCGAGCTCTTCATACAGGTTGGCCTCAGGCGTAATCGCCTCGGCATCAATTTCGAATTCGTCCACTAAAATAGTGGTCAGCATAGCGAGGATTTGTTCACGATTTTGCATATTCCTCTCCTATGGACGCTGTGATTCGATAAAGCGAGCTAAGCTGGCAACACTGTGGAAATGGGCCTTAGTGGCATCCGAATTGGCTTCGATTTTGACATCAAATTTTTTCTTGATGGCTAAGCCGAGCTCGAGGGCGTCGATAGAATCTAAGCCTAAACCTTCGCCAAATAGCGGTGCATCGGTTTGGATATCATCAATGCTGACGTCTTCTAGATCGAGACAGTCGATGATTAACTGCTTTATTTCATTGTTTAAGTTCATAATTATTTTCGAGTTGTTGTTTATAGTAATGTTCAAGATCCCGCGTCAGCTGCCGGGCCATTTTTGCATGCTCACCTAAAGCCGCTTGGTACTTCTGGTAAGAAACGATTGTGCCGATTTCAACGGCCATTCCCATGGTTTGCCTTGGGATTTCATACCAAGGTTGCTCCTTTGTCAAACCACGCACATTGGTACGTAGCACCACAGGTAAAATATCCGCTTCGGCCCTTAAGGCTATATTGGCAGCGCCGCGGGCAAAGTGGTTAATGGTCGCACCGACCACCGTACGCGTGCCCTCGGGGAAGATAATTAAATTGGTGCCTCTTGCGAGCACTTCGCGGCAATCCTCTAGCATGAGTTCGGCGCCGCGATTGGGAATATAACCCGCGCAGGACACCACACCACGCAAAAATGGATTACGCCACAAAGCTTGTTTGACTATGCAGCCCGCATTGGGCATGAGACTTATCAATACCACCACATCGACTAAACTGGGGTGGTTGGCAATGACGATAACGCCTCTGGCATCATGTAATTTTTGGGCATCGTGGCTGCTGACCTTAATCACACCTGCCCAAGTGAGCATGGCGACAAAGCCTTTGAACATTAAATGCACGGCCTTTTGTACCCGAATAATCCGCGCCTCTGGTGTGCCTGGCCAAAAACGCAGTAGTGGCAGAATGGTCAAGGAGCTTAATAAGCCGCCTAAGCCAAAGGCGATATAACAACTTACACCGCCTAGCCAACGTGGCACATAATTCAGCCCTTCGCGGCGAGTTTCCGGCAAGGTATAAGCGGCATTGAGCATTGAATCTTCATGGCCCTTAGCGGCGTCATGGCTGTGGGCTGCATCAAACATGCTCAAGTCTCCAATGCCATTGGGATAAGCAGCCTGAAATATTTTGCGCCGTTGCTAGGGCGTGGATAAATGCACCATAGGTCAGCGGATTTAAAGCTGTTGCCTTAGAAATGCGGCTCACCGTGAGCTTGGCCGAAGCGGGTGTATCGAAGGGCGCGAGCTGTAGGCCTAGGGCCAAAGGTAATTCAAATTCTTGGGTAAACTCATCGTACACAGGTGGCACTGGATCATCACCGAAGACTAATAACAATGGTTCTGGCGATTGATGTAATTGGGCGAAGGCTTCGACCATAGCTTGGGACAGGGTTTCTGTGCCCGCCGCAACTGAGGTTGAAGGCGCGGTATTGGCCGCCACTATGCCAAAAATGCCGCTGGCGGTGTTGTGCACCGACTGACTAAAACCTAAGGGCGATAAGGGCTGTTTGGCGATAATGTCTTCGAGCAGGCCAATGGTGCGCTGTAACTCTCCATGGCGCGAGGCAAAAATAGAGCGACAATTTGCAGGCATTTCGCACTGAAAACTCACCTCTAACATCATCTTAGTCAAGCGACTAAAACGGCGGCGCTGCATGGCGGGAATTTGTTTGAGTGCGGGAGCTGTGGTATCCGACTGTGGTGGCGTATCGAGATTGAGCTCAGCCGAACTCTCGCACCAAGTTTGCCAACTTTGATGGTGCTGATATTGGGGGGCCCAAGCGCCCCAAGAGAGAATGCTGAATGTTAGTTGCACTACTTTGCCTCGACACTAAATTTAAGCTGTCTTAGTTATCCCTAACTAAGTTAGAACATTAATGGATTGCCATACCATAGTGAGGAGTATACGCGTTAGAAGAATGACGCTCGAAATGCCCTCTACAGCGTGGTCATTCTACACTATGCCCTTTCTTTTTATGAAGCCATTTGCATTGTGCGGGTTAACGGAATGGGATCAAGTGCTGTGATTTGCAGCGCTTATTCGACATTGAGTAACAAATATCGCAGTGGCTATCTGATTTCGCAGATGCTTTAACTTACAGGTTAAAATGAAAAAAGGCGCACTGAGCGCCTTTTGGCATGAGCTTGATAACCTATTGCGACAATTGATTCTCGATTTTACGCAGCGCTACTTTCAACTTGCGAGTATTTTCTGGACCCATACGGATCAACAGTTTTTGTGCACTGGGTAGTGCCTCTAAGTTAGGGTCAACGAATTGATAGTTAACGCTAATTGAATTCAGCTCAATCGGATCTTCAATAATAGGTGCTGCGAGTAACATTTTAATTGCTTGCAGCATTCTGTCGTTAAATTTGGCGTTGCTGTAGCCGAGTTCGGTAAAAGCTTCCTCTAGGAGCGGCGTCAGTTGCTTGTAAGTTGTGATTAAGCTCTGTTCGTCCATTTTGGCAATCGAGTCAACATAGGCATCGTATCTGTGGAAACCCTCAGGATTTAAATACACTTTGTTGGTGATTTCTGAGACTGAGAACAGCTTCTCTGGTCCTTTAAGTGGGCTAACTTTACGGGTTAATTCACCCTGAGCTAGGTTATCCACGAATACCACAAATTGGCGGACGAGATCTTGCTGCACTAACGAAGAACTCAGCACATTGTTATTGATCATGGCGAGAGCTTTTTGTTGCACAAATGCATCACTTTCAGCCAGCACAGGCACAGGTTCTACGACAACTTCAGGCTCTGCCACTGCAGTGGTTTCAGTGCTATTGGTGTTCGTTTCTGTAACGGCAGGCGTCGTCTCAGTGGTTTCAGGCTCTGGCGCACTTTCGAGCGTCATAGGTTCAGATGGCGGTGTTTCAGGCAATACAATAGGGGCGTTAGGGATGAGTTTAGGTGAGTCAGAATCACCGCTGTAGTAATAATATCCTCCGGCAGAAAGTAGCACGACGAGCACTATCGCAAAAAGCGCAAAGCGATTGCTGCTAGAAGAAGTCTCTTGAGGTGTTATTCTATCATCTTGATTAACTTGCATTTTACATCCTTCGCTTGAGTGTCAAGGTAACTTGGTGAATACATGCAGCTAACATTAAAGTGCAAGAGCGGGCTATTTGAAGGCCGCAGGTTCATTTTGCAAGTTTCCATGCGCTTGTCTATAGCGCTTAGCTGAACATAAACAATTTATTTCGAGTAAAGGCAGATGTTACGCCTCGTTCTTTACCCTTTAATATTTACGGCTTAAGCTTGCACATAGTGCTGTCTGTGCCCGAGCCAACGTAAAATAATTGCATCGACTTTTTCGGGGGCTTGCGCCATTACATGGCTCGCTAATTTCTGAATGTGTGGGATCAAAGCTTGATCGCGCACCAGATCGGCAATTTTGAGCTCAGCCAGTCCCGTCTGCTTAGTGCCAAGCACTTCACCTGGGCCACGAATTTCTAAATCTTTCTGCGCTATGATGAAACCATCATTGCTTTGTCTGAGTACACTCAGTCTTTGGGTGGCGGTATGGCTCAATGGCGCCTTGTAGAGTAACACACAATGGCTTGCGATGGCGCCTCGACCGACTCGTCCGCGCAGTTGATGTAGTTGTGCTAGACCTAAACGTTCAGGGTTTTCAATGATCATCAGGCTGGCATTAGGTACGTCGACGCCCACTTCAATCACGGTTGTCGCTACCAGTAGATGAATAATGCCTGCCTTAAAGTCAGCCATGATTTGCTGTTTCTCGGCGCTCTTCAACCTGCCATGCACTAGGCCAATATTGAGCTCGGGCAGGGCGAGGCGCAGTTCTTCGGCTGTGTCTTCGGCGGCTTGGCATTCGAGCACTTCGGATTCTTCAATCAGAGTACACACCCAATAGGCCTGACGTTTATCTGTGATGACGGCGTTACGCACCCGTTCAAGCACTTCGTTGCGGCGTGAATCAGCAATCGCCACTGTGGTTACTGGAGTTCGCCCCGGCGGCAGTTCATCGATAATGGACGTGTCGAGATCTGCATAGGCCGTCATCGCCAGCGTGCGGGGAATGGGTGTGGCTGTCATGATCAATTGATGCGGGTGGAAACCTTGGTTCACGCCCTTTTCCCGCAGGCCTAAGCGTTGGTGTACGCCGAATCTGTGTTGCTCATCTATGATAATTAACGCAAGTTTGTTAAAGACCACATGCTGCTGGAAGATGGCATGGGTACCAATCACCATCTGGGCGGCGCCGGATTCAATATCCGCAAGGGATTGGGTTCTGGCCTTGCCTTTTAGTTTTCCCGCCAGCCAACCTACCTTAAGTCCGAGTGGCTCAAACCAAGCGGCAAAGTTAGTTGCATGTTGCTCGGCCAATAACTCGGTCGGTGCCATCATGGCAACTTGATAACCGTTTTCAATCGCTTGTAATGCCGCCATCGCCGCGACTAAGGTTTTGCCAGAGCCAACATCCCCTTGCACTAAGCGCATCATAGGGTGCGGTTTTTCTAAATCTTTGCCTATATCAGCCACGACTCTTTGCTGGGCGCCAGTCGGTTTAAAGGGCAAAGCGGCGAGGAAAGGATTGAGCAACTGCCCCGTGGCCTGCATGGTGACAGCGGCATCTAAATTACTGCGCTGCCTTAGGCGTAACATGCTGAGATTGTGGGCGAGTAATTCTTCCTGCACGAGTCGTTGCTGGGCTGGGTGTTGACCTAGCTCTAAATCGAACTGAGAGATCCCCGCAGGAGGGCGATGTAGCGTCTGCAGCGCTTGTTTAAGGCTGATGTTGTTAGGTTGCAATTGCGGTGGCAGAAGTTCAGTTAAGCCACCCTCTTCCAGCAATACCAAGGCTTGCTCCGTCAGCTTTAGCCAACTCGCCTGTTTTAAGCCCTCAGTCGTGGGATAAATCGGCGTTAGGGTATCACTCAGGTGAACATCTTCACCGGGATACACCACTTTATATTCTGGATGCACTATCTCAGCTTGATGACTACCACGGCGCACTTCACCATAGGCGCGGATCATCAAACCATTTTGCATGGCATTACGCTGAGCAACGGAAAAGTTAAAGAAGCGCAGGCTTAAGCTGCCCGTATCGTCGCGCACATTGCAGACCAGCATGCGCTTGCGGCCTTGGATGATTTGTGTCGATTGGATTTCAGCTTCTATAGTGCCATAACCGCCTAGGCTGAGGGCGGCAATGGGATAGATTTGGGTTCTATCTTCGTAGCGCAGGGGTAAGTGAAACAGCAGATCTTGTACTGTTGTGATGCCGAGCTTTGCGAGTTTCTCCGCGACCTTTTTGGCGACGCCTTTGAGGTCGGTGATCGGAACAAGATCCAATTGCTGCAAGTCGTTAGCACTCAATCACTGTGAATTTATACATATATTAACAGAGAATAAGCGTAAGGCAATCTCAAGGGGAATTAGGGTGTTATCAAATTTTGTTTGGAAGCATAGCTAATATCTTTCTGCGACCTTAAGGCCGCAAAATTGTTGATAAGAGATCGTTAGGCTGAAAGCGTGGTTAACTGTGAGTGTTATTACAACCAGCCTTTTTGTTTGGCGATGCGCGCTGCATCGATTCGATTGCTGGCATTGAGTTTGGCTATGGCTTCAGAGAGGTAGTTGCGAACAGTCCCTTCAGCGATAAAAAGAGTTTCGGCGATGTCGGAGGTGGATTTGCCTTCGCTAGCGAGGCGAAGAGCGCGGCGTTCTTTGTCGTTGAGTGGGTCGACATCGCCAATCGCCATCATGGCAAGTTCAGGATCGATCACTCGTTTTCCCGCCATCACTTGTTGAATCGCGTTGACTAAGGTTTCTGAGGGTGCATCTTTAAGCAGAAAGCCGCCCACACCCGCTTCGATGGCACGTTTAATATAGCCCGCACGGCCGAAGGTGGTAATGACCACTATCTTGGTTTGGCTATGTTGCTCCTTTAACCATGTAGCCAGCTCTAAGCCTGTGCGGCCGGGCATTTCGATATCCGTTAGCAAGAGATCAAAGCTTTGCTGTTTGAGTAAGCTTAGAGCTTCGTCGCCGTCACTCGCTTGGGTGATACTAAAACCCCCTGCAAGCGTGAGGAGTGCGGCGAGCGCTCCTCGCACCATAGCTTGATCTTCCGCCAATAAAATCTTCATTAATTTGTTGCTCCCTGCAAAGGTAAACTGACGGTAAATGTATATCCCTGTTCGAGATTATAGCTCAAGCTGCCGCCTAAACTGTCGAGGCGCTCGCGTATACCTGTGAGGCCATTACCCTCTATAAAAGGTTTGGCCGCGGCATTGTCTTTGACTTCGAGCAGCAGGTGGTCTGATTGCTTAGAAAAGTGGATAGAGCATTCACTTGCACCGCTATGGCGAAGAATATTATTAATGAGTTCGGTGAGGATCAAACTCAGTTGGCTTTCTGTGCTTGCACCTAGCTTGGGTAGCTCACCACTGAGCTCGACACTTAAGCCTTTATCCCTTAATGATTTACAAAGCTGCGTCACGCAACTCTCTAGACCCTTGTGTTTGTAGTCTGACACTGTGTGGCGGATCTGGCTTAAACTTTCCCTCGCAATTTGTCCTAGCTCAGTCAATTGGGTTGATGCGAGTTCATATTCTTGTTTTGCGATAAGCTTTTCGGCTAGCTCAGCCTTAAGGGCGATGGAAGAAAGGCTATGCCCCATAATGTCGTGTAGATCCCGCGCGATACGTTCACGCTCAAGCATAGTGGCCAAGGTGGTAATTTCTTGGGCACTTTGCTGTTCTTTCAATTTATGCCGATAACGTCTGCGTTCGGCGACACCAAACATGCCCACGCCGAGCACTAATCCCGAGCCGTAAAGCGGAAAGTAGTAACTGTTAAAGTGGTAAATCTCATTGAGGGCAAACAACAGGCCGATGAGTGCTGTAATAGCCAACAGACAGGTCCGGAGAGGATAAAAAAAGCCAATGAAGAAAGCGGCAAAGGTAAATAGCGATATAGAGCCTGGGTTGATTGGTGTGATCGCTATTGCTATGGCCACCATAATGAGAATGGGCAGATAGGCGCTACGGCTATTGCACTTATAGGTCCAAAAATAACTGACAATAAAAGGGATTAACACGGCAAAACTGAGGGCGATTTTCCAGCTTGGATAGGGATTTATGGCAAGTGGGATCAGATAAAACACTAAGTTTATCAAATACACCCAAGCAAGTTTTCGTTCGAGCTGAAGGGGAGTGCTTATCATGATGCCTCTGTGTCACTGAGTTGGTTGTTGAATGCCCACCGATGGCATCTGTTTTAATTTATTCTTTTTAGGGATTGGCGCTATCGTCAGCGCCATAGATCCCCGTTAGCAACTTTGTCTATTTTGCACTTAACTGCTGATTTTGTTGAAGCAAAAATTTTGCCCAACCGTAATCTGCTTGTACTTTGATCGCTTGTTGCCAATCTTCAATCGCGCCTTGGCTATCGCCTAATTCCTGTTTAGCGAGCCCGCGCCACGTGTAGGCTTCGGCTTCACCCCAGCAAATGTTGTCGCAAGGCTGGGCGAATCTTTCTATGGCTGTAGTGGCTAAGGTCTTAGCATTTTGCATGCTGCCGCCAAATATGGCTGGCGTGTTATAGGCGGCGATGGCTTTAACAAGCGCTACCCGTGGATTTTGTGGTTCTAATTGTTCGGCACTGGCAATCGCCTTGGCGGATTTCATACCGAGCGTTGCACCTTTACTATTGTCTAAGGCGATTTGCATGCCATAAACCGACGATAACAGGGCAAGGGATTCTGCATTCGCTTGGCTGGTTTCGAGTGCTTCTAATGTGGTTTGCGCTGTAGTCAGTGCGCTGCTAGCGAGTGTTTTCTGCCCCATTACATTGGCACTGATGGCTAAGCGATAGTTCGCATAGGCTTTATCATAATCTTGAGTGCTACCGCTCAGTTGTTGTAATTGCGTTAGATTCATCGCATTCGAGGCCGCGTCTACATTGGTGATGTTAGTGTTTGATGGCGTTGCTGCAAACGAGTGAGTACTGATAAGCAAAAAGCTGGAGGCGAGGAGTAATGTTTTCATGGTATTTCCTTATTGAGTGAGTTTCCCAATGTTTGGGTACGGGCTCATTATCAGAAATTCGATAGAAGAAGTGCAGACACAAAGGTCATGGCTTTGGCATGACAAATGTCATCAGTTGAGTTGTGTGCTTATATTTTTTATGAGGTGTGCTTTAAAGAAGGTGCGTGATTAATAAAGTGGACAATACCTAGAGAGCAAAACACCGGAGAGGCTCCGGTGTTTTTTTATCGCAAATGATCAGCTAAGTGTTATACCACAGCTTGAGTGCTTGCTTGGTTTATTAGGTAGCCCAAGTAACCTAAGTAGCACAGTAGTAATACTGAACCTTCGCGGCGGCCAATACGAAATCCTGTCCAAGCGAAAGGTAAAATCATGATAGCAAATGCCAACATCACGATGAAATCAAAGGGTTGGAAGCCAAGAGATGATACCGGCTGTACTATTGCAGTAATACCTAAAATACCCAAAATATTGAATATGTTAGAACCGACAACGTTACCTATGGCTATGTCACTCTGACCTTTCAGTGCTGCGAGAACAGAAGTTACTAACTCTGGCATACTGGTACCAATCGCCACGATCGTTAAGCCGATAATGACTTCACTGATACCGAAGGTCTTGGCTAAATCTACTGCGCCGTTGACAAACAAAATACCGCCACCGACTAACATACCAATACCGACTAAGATAAATAGGGCTGAAAGTAGCGGATTATTTGGACCTGCTTCAATCTCTTCCTCTTCATTACCATTTTTCGAGCTGATGTAACTAAAGGCTAAATAACCGAACAGTAGTGACAGTAATACTACACCGTCAATTAGGCTGAGCTCGCCATCTAACAAGAGTGCCCAGAACAACATAGAAGCCAATATCATCAAAGGGATATCACGCTTTACGACTTGAGATTGCACTTGAATAGGGCGGATAAGTGCCGTGATGGCTAAAATCAAACCTATGTTAGCAATGTTAGAGCCTATAACGTTACCTAAGGCGATACCGCTGTTTCCTGCTAGAGCAGATTTTACACTCACAGCCAGTTCTGGTGCGCTAGTACCAAAGGCTACAATAGTTAAGCCTATGATAAGTGGCGTAATACCTAAACGTAGAGCGATTGAACTCGCGCCACGCACTAGGGCTTCAGCGCCTAAGGTTAAAATAATAAAACCGCCAATAATCGATAGTGTAATTAGCATCGTTAGACTCTGTTAAACCTAATATTGAATGGAAAAGTACAAGGGAATTGCCCCTTGGCCGACTGGCGCACATGATACGTGGTTTTATCGGATTTTGACAGAATATGTCATAAAAAAGCACACCCTAGGCGTGCTTAGTTTTAGCTGATGACCATGCTCGCCAACTGATTGTTTGGCCTAGTTATTTTTGAGTTAATTCATCTTCCCAGCGGACTTGGGCGCCACGAATGCCGTCAACTCGTTCGCTAAAGGCTTTTTCAAGCACATGGCGTTTGATTTTGAGGGTAGGCGTGAGCGCATCATTCTCAATCGTCCAAGGATCACTGACCACGACAATCGCATCGACATGTTCGTGTGACTCTAAGTGCGGATTAACGCTATCGAGCGTCGCTTTGAGTGAGGTGCGGACTTCTTCGCGGGCTTGTAGATTTGCCCCTTCGGATAACTGCACTAGTGCGATGGGATGTGGCAGACCAGAACCAATCACGCAGATCAGTTCAACATGGGGATCCTGTGCCAGTTTACGTTCGATAGGCACGGGCGCTACATATTTGCCCTTGGCGGTTTTAAAGTTGTCTTTCACTCGGCCAGTAATAGTGACACAACCATCGGCATCAATTGAGCACAGATCGCCTGTGTGGAAGAAACCATCAGCATCGAATGCCGCTGCGGTAGCTTCTGGCTGAAGGTAATAAGCAGTCATTAATCCCGGACTCTTAAGCAGTAGCTCACCATCCTCGCCTTGGCGGATCTGGCAATCCTCTACTGGGCGGCCAACAGTACCAATTTTACGCGCATCAAAAGGATAGTTGATGATCGAATAGGCACAGTTTTCTGTCATACCCCAAGCTTCGCAGATATTAAGACCAATACTGTGATACCAGTGGATCAGTGATGGCGGAATAGGTGCCGAGCCAGAGCCGAGTAGACGACAATGGTTCAAGCCTAAACCCTTATGGATTTTGTATTTCACAAAGCTGCTAAGCAGTGGGATTTTCAGCAATAGATTAAGTTTACTGACCCCAATTTTGTCGATAATGTTTTTTTGAAACAGGCTCCATAACCGTGGTACTGAGAAGAATACCGTTGGTTTTGCCCGTTGAACATCGACAACGAAGGAGTCGAGACTTTCAACGAAAGCCACCACACTACCTGAGTAGAAGGATGAGCCTTCAATCGCAACGCGCTCTGTGATGTGGGCTAAGGGTAAATAGGATAACAGTCTATCGTCGCCATCGGTGCGCAGGTCACGGACGACCGCTTGGCAAGTCCAGCCATAGCTGGCGAAGGTTTGAATCGCGCCCTTAGGTTGGCCAGTCGAGCCAGAGGTATAGATGAGTGTCATCACTTGATCTGGAGTGGGTAGCGGGGCATTAACTAAGGGATAGCCTAGTTTAAGTAATTGTTCCCATTGATATTGTGCTGGCATCGTATCATAGGGCATGGCAAGGCGTAGTAGCTCGCCGCCGACACCAGCCTCTTGGTCAGCCCAATGGTCAAGCTTGCCGAGAAAAATGGCTTTTGCGCCACTGTGTTGCAGCACATAGCGAATAGTATCTGTGTTGGCGGTAGGATAAATAGGTACGCTGACATAGCCGCCGTGCATCAACGCGAGGTCGGTGATAAACCATTCGGCACAGTTTTTAGAGAGAACGGCAATTTTATCACCACGCTCTAAGCCTAAGTGATGTAAGGCACCGGCAAGTTGTTGAACTTTTTCTTGAACTTCAGCCCAAGTAAAATCAAGGAATTGACCCTTGATCGGTTGGCGTAAATAGACTTGGTCCCCCTGAGTATTAGCCCAGTGCGCCAGCATTTCAATTGGCGTCTTAATCGCTGTATCCATTGGCAATTCCCTGTTATTTATTGTTCTTTTGGCTGTACCCAGTATGGCGAGTTTTGTGAGCTCGCGCAAATAGTTTACAAGATTGTAAAATATGAGAATGGAGCGCAAAGCCTACAAGTTGAGTGTTATACCAATCGTATTAAATATCTGTTCATTCAGCGGGAGTTCAACGCGCTTTAGACAAGGCGAAGGCTTGAAGGCATAGTGGTGCTCTGTCGAAAGCCTTAAATGCAGTATAAAGCGCGTTGCCATGTAGTGAACATCAGCCGCCCTTCGGGAGTCACACAGGCATCCCACTCCGGTGTTGCATTGACTTAAAAGGGAATAACCATTTCTGCGTCAATGCGCCTTGGATTGAAATGCCTGTGAGGCTCTGAACTGATTAGATATTTAATGTGATTGGTATTAAAGCAAGATGAAGAGAGTGGCAAGCGGAGTGTTGGATTGTGTTGGCAACAAAAAGGCGCCGTAGCGCCTTTTCGTTTATAGAAGGTGAAATGCTAGCGCTTACAGCTCCATCACGCCGTCCATTTCAACTTGAGAATCCTTCGGCAATTGCTTCACGCCGATAGCAGCACGTGCTGGATATGGCTGGCTGAAGTAACGGCTCATGATTTCATTCACTTTAGCGAAGTGGCTTAAATCAATCAGGAAGATGTTGAGTTTAACGATATCGTTGATTGAACCACCCGCAGCAGTACAAACCGCCGTCAGGTTTTCAAATACTTGCACGACTTGCGCTTCAAAATCATCGCTGACGATTTGCATTGTGCTTGGCACAAGCGGGATTTGGCCAGATAAATACACTGTGCTGCCGACTTTAACCGCTTGTGAATAAGTGCCTATGGCCGCTGGGGCGTTTTCGGTCGCTATGATGATTTTTTCTGCCATGACGCTCTCTCTAGTGTTGAGTTAATTAACGATTACGGGATGTGCGCAGTACTTCGGGCAGTACCCTAATTCGGCGCATCACGTTGGCTAAATGGATCCTGTCTTTCACCGAAATCCGCAGGTTGATCAAATACACGCGACCATCACGTTCTTCAGTGCTGAGGTTGTGAATGTTTGAACCTTCGGCGGCAATGATCGAGGTGATCTTCGCCAGTGCGCCTTGGTGGTTAACGATTTCGACCCGCAGATTGGCTTGGTAATCAACGCCTTCGACATTATCCCATTGCACAGGAATATATTTGTCAGGCTCGCCTTGATAACCACGAATGTTAGCGCAGTTTTCCATGTGCACCACTAAGCCCTTACCTTGGCTCACGTGGGCAATTACGGCATCGCCAGGGATTGGGCGGCAACAGTTAGCGAAGGTAACGAGCATGCCTTCAGCGCCACGAATTGGCATCATGTGGCCGTCGCGGCTTTCTTGATTCTCAAGATTATCGCCAATCAAACGCTGGGCGATAACGATGCTCATGGCATTGCCAAGGCCGATGTCGGCGAGCAGTGAATCGAGCGTGGTGTGTTTAGTATCGCGAATGACTTTTTCAATTTGCTCAGGCGGAATGCTGTCGAGCTTGGTCTTGCCGAGCGCATGGTTGAGCAGGCGGCGACCGAGCGCAATCGCGTCATCACCCTTAAGGCTTTTCAGCACTTGGCGGATTTTGGCGCGGGCCTTACCGGTTACCACAAAGTTCAGCCAAGCGGCATTCGGACGGGCGCCTTTGGCGGTAATGATTTCAACAGTTTGGCCTGAAATTAACGGCTGGCTGAGCGGATACGCTTGGCGGTTAACGCGGGCACCGACGCAGGTATTACCCACATCTGTATGCACTTCGTAGGCAAAGTCTACTGCGGTGGCATTCACGGGTAATTCCAGAATGCGACCTTCAGGGGTAAACACATAAATCTCTTCTGGGAAGAGTTCCGTCTTCACGTTTTCAACGAATTCGAATGAGGTGCTGGCGCTTTGTTGTAATTCCAACAAGCTTTGCATCCACTTACGGGCACGCACTTGAGTCGTCGTGCCTTGGCCTGTTTGCGCACCGCCTTTGTAGGCCCAGTGTGCGGCAACCCCTTTGTCGGCCATCTGGTCCATATCTTCGGTACGAATTTGGATCTCAACGGGCACGCCGTGTGGACCAAACAAAGAGGTATGGAGTGACTGATAACCGTTGGCTTTAGGGATAGCGATATAATCTTTGAAACGACCGGGACGAGGCTTGTACAGTCCATGCATGGCGCCGAGTACGCGATAACAAGTGTCGATGGAATCGACTATCACCCTAAAGGCGTAGATATCCATGACTTCTTGGAATTGCAGCTCTTTACTCTGCATCTTGTTATAGATGGAGTAGAGGTTTTTCTCGCGACCTTTGACTTTCCCTGGAATACCCGCATCGTTTAAGCGTGTATACACAGCGGCTTCGATGCCTTGGATCAATTCTTTGCGATTGCCACGGGCGGCTTTAACGACTTCTTTAAGCACCCGATATCGCATTGGATAATAAGCTTGGAAACCTAAGTCTTCTAACTCTGTCTTGATGTTATGGATACCGAGACGGTTAGCGATGGGTGCGTAGATTTCTAAGGTTTCGCGGGCGATACGGCGACGTTTGTCGGGACGCAGTGCGCCTAAGGTACGCATGTTGTGGGTTCTATCGGCAAGCTTGATGAGGATAACGCGGATATCCTGCGTCATCGCCATCATCATTTTACGGAAGTTTTCAGCCTGAGCTTCTTTCTTGTCGCGAAATTTAAGCTTATCGAGTTTTGACACGCCTTCGACGAGTTCGGCCACCGCGACACCGAATAGTTCGGCTAAATCGTCTTTGGTGACATGGGTATCTTCGATAGTGTCGTGGAGCAGTGCTGCCATCAGCGTCTCATGATCAAGACGCATGTCAGCAAGGATGCGGGCAACCGCAACCGGATGAGTAATATAAGGTTCGCCACTCGTGCGCATTTGCCCTTCGTGGGCATCGCGCGCAATCTGGTACGCCTGTTTGAGCAATTCTACCTGTTCAGGTTCTAAGTAACCGGAAGCAGACTCCTTTAGACCTTCAAACAGATACAAGTGGCAGCTCTCCTTTTACCTAAATAGGTTTTTACTCAAAAACTATAATGAACGACCTTCAGCAATGGCTGCAACCGCTGCAATTTCAGCTGCTTCACGTTCACGCACCGTTTGACGCTCATCGGCATCTAAGGTGTGAGCATTAACTAAACCTAGTTCGATTTCACGCAGGGCGATAACCGTGGGTTTGTCGTTCATCTCTTCAACCATAGGGTCTTTACCCTGCACGGCGATTTGGCGAGCACGACGCGCCGCAACCAAGATCATATCAAAACGGTTGCCGATTTGTTCTACGGCGTCTTCTACAGTTACGCGAGCCATGTGTTGAAACTCCAGTTTATCTAGGGAAAAAATGACGCAAAATTGTACACTATGACAGCTATCCTGCCAACAGATCGTGAAGCATATCATTTTGCGCGTGGATCTGACTAGCACTTGTTAAGCGCTGACTGCGAATGATGGCACGCAAATCGGCTAAGGCAGTGTCAAAATCGTCGTTGACGATAATAAAATCATATTCTTTATAGTGGGACATTTCCGATACGGCTTGTGCCATACGGCTGGCGATAACATCGCTACTGTCTTGTCCGCGACCTGTGAGGCGGCGCTCTAGCTCGGCTTTAGAGGGTGGTAGAATAAACACACCAACGGCCTCTGGCATCACGGCTTTAACTTGTTCGGCACCTTGCCAGTCGATATCGAGGAAAACATCGATACCTTGGGTGAGCGTATGCTCGATCACATGGCGCGAGGTACCATAGTAATTGCCAAACACTTCTGCCCATTCAAAAAAGGCATTTTCAGCAATTAAGGCTTTGAATTGGTCAACATTAACGAAGTGATAGTGTTGACCATCAACTTCACCTGGGCGTGGTGCGCGGGTGGTATGAGATACCGAAACCTGCATGTCGGCTGGCTTGTCTTTAAGCAAGGCTGAAATCAACGAGGATTTACCTGCGCCACTTGGCGCCGACACAATAAATAAATTTCCGCGTGCGGTCATGAGCTAAATATCCAATGGGTTAACGCAAGAAGGGCCCAGAAAGCCGAGTATTATACCGATTTTGACCATAGAAATACTAGGGCTTGTTGGCTGGCAATTTAAGCCTATTTTAGATTTACTTCGATATTATGTGCATTTTTATCCGACTTGGGTCGTAGGCACTGACAATTGCGGGTAAATTGGTTACGCTCGTGCGAATAAGGCAATGAGTGTCTTTTTGTATCTCGTTTTTACAACAATAAAGGAAGGGTCGTGCTGTTAAAATCTCTTTTCTGCCTTCACGGGCGTGATTCTCGTCCCCGTTTTGTCGCAATCAGTGTTGGCGTTTATGTCTGTATTGCATTTGCAGCCGCTGCTTTTGGGGCTAATTTTCTGATGTATTTACTGGCATTGTTGGGTCTACCTTTATTAGGGCTCACCAGTTTGCGTCGTTTGGCCGATGCCGATAAGTCAAAAGGCTTGATTGGCGTATTTCTATTGCCGTTAATAATTTTCATCGGCCTGTTAGCGGCCGATGTGCATATTGCCTTAATTGGATTGAGTTTAGTATTAGCCGCGGGACTGACATTTTGGGGCTGGCGCTTTCCTGCACCAACGATAGTGGATTATCGCTACGGTTATTTCGGTCCTGAGCTGGATGCACCAACATCACAGGCAATGCCTAGGCGCCGTGTGGAACCGACTATCGTTCCTAAAACCATCTCACCTAAAACCATAGATCCTAATACTATAGACCCTAAAGCCATGGCATCTAAAACTGCCATAGATCCTAACATCATTGACCCTAAACCTATTGTTGCTCAAGACGTTGCCGTAAGACAATCGGCAAAATCTACCTCTCACATTCAAGCACAACCTCAAGCTGAAAGGCATGAGCCGCATGTTGATCAGCTTCATGCCCAAACCATTAGCGCTGAGACTGTGTCTGAGCCAGAGGTCGATTTATCGACCCATGTTGAATCTGTTTTAACATCGCCGAGGGTTGAGCCGAGTGTTAGCGCGGCGGAGGCAGAGCGAGAGGCGTTGCGTCAAGATGAGCTGCGCTTTGATGCGTTAACTCGAATGACGCAGAATCCTGCCGATTTTGTGATACCAGACAGCCATGCGGATTTTCGTCCTGCTAATACTAGCCGCGTTGAACAGACCCACATTGAGTTGGTCGATGTCGATGTGGACAATGTTGATTTGAAACATGTCGACTTTACTGCGGCGCAATTAGATCCTGCCGAGCGTAGTGCTGAACCCGGTTGGCGTTTTACCGCCGAAGAAGATGACGAGCCTGACAGCTTTAACGATAGAGATCATGCCGAAGAAGTGCGTCAGCGCCGCGCCGAAGCAAAAGATTCTGGTTCGATGACCGAGCTATTTCGTGGTTTATTTGAGTTTTTGGCGCCACTAAAGCGTTTCTTGGTGTTGCCTAAGATTAAACTGCCGAAAGTGGAACGCCGTTATTGGCGCCCAGCAGGAATTGGCTGTGGTGTGGTGCTCTTGATTGCCTTGGTGTGGGGCCTTTGGCCAAATGGCGACGCAGAAACGGGTGATGGTGCAGAAGTTGTCACAGTTAACGCGATTGCTCCCTATGCGGGTGAGCGGGTGACGCTTGCGTTACCGGACGGTTTTTCTGTGGCGCTGGAGGATGACATCTTGATCATGCGTTGGCTCGGTGAGAAAGGTAAAGCACAAAACCTGTGGTCCTTAGCGACGGCAAAGGGAGATAAAACTTGCAGCGTCTTATCCTTTAACAATGGCACTGACTATCGCCCTGTGACTGTGGATCTGAAAGCAGATTCCGCTTCAGAGGCGCGATTCTCACCACTCGACACTCAGGCCATCATTATTGATCTCGCTCGTCGAGGTAATATTAGCCTGTGTGGTTATAAGTTCAGTCTTAAGGGCAGCCAAGCGATATTGGAACAAAATCGCACCTTTGGCGATTATATTGCTCGTTAAAAAAGTCTGCAGCTAAGTCGATAAAAATTCTGCTTAAATGCTAGTCACAATTAGAGGGGTAGATTACACTTTTGCTCCTCTTTTTCTCAAACCGTACTTTAGGTTGTTTAGGTCGCTGCGGTTTGGGGAAACACCTTTAAATTTGAACTGAATATATCAATCCAGCATGAATACAGAATTGACCTTAGTCATTATGGCTGCGGGGCTAGGTAGTCGTTTCGGCGGCGATAAGCAATTGGCGGCACTCGGCCCCGCGGGTGAACCCATGTTGGTGCTATCAATCATGTCGGCCATTCGCAGTGGTTTTCAGCGTGCTGTGCTGGTGATCCGCCCAGAATTAGAAAGTGAATTAACTGAGATCCTGACACGATTTTTGCCAGCCGATTTTGAATATCATTTTTGCTATCAAGTCTTAACGGATTTACCCGAAGCGGCGCAGTTGGCGGATCTTAGCCACAGGCTTAAACCTTGGGGGACGGCCCATGCACTGTGGAGTGCGCGCCATCTCGTTAAAGGGCCAATGGCCGTTATCAATGCCGATGATTTTTATGGTGATAGCGCTTTTGCTTCCTTAGCCAAAGGCTTAAGCACGAGGCCAACTGAGTGGATGATGGTGGCCTATCCCATAGAACTCACGTTGTCGGAACACGGTGGCGTTAACCGTGGTTTGTGTCAGGTTGAAAATGGTCAGCTTAAATCGGTCGCCGAATGGCTTAATATCGCCGAGCAAGCAGGCTACTTAATGGGTAATGGCCCGCAGGGTCATGCTAATTTGCCGGCGCAGTCCTTGGTCTCTATGACATGCTGGGGCTTCTCCCCAAACATATTTGATGTTATTAAACGTGAATTAACCGAATTTATCGGGCAACAGGGTCAACAACCTAAGTCTGAATGCTATTTACCCGCCATAGTACAAGCGGGAATTGAGCAAGGTTTGCCTGTGAATGTCGATGTTGCCTGTGAGCCATGGCTTGGCGTGACTTATCCGCAGGACACTGTCTGGGTAAAACAAAAATTAACGGAGTTATTGAGTGATTAAACTCATCAGGCAGTCAGTGTTGCCTCATTTTGGTATTGAAGCTGCCGAGGCAAAAATTTCTGCCCTCGGTAATGGCCACATCAATGACACCCTTTTGGTGCGCTGGCCTGCGGGCGAATTGGTATTGCAGCGAATTAACACTGAGGTATTTAAAACACCCAACGCTTTGGTCTGCAATGCCGATAAAATTAGCCATCATTTATGCGCTAAGTCGTTGCAGCAACAATACGGCCTGAAAGTCGTTAGCCCTTGTTTAACCCAAGAGGGTGAATTGGCTATCGATTTAGGCGAACAAGGATTTTGGCGCGCGATCAGTTACTTGCCCCATAGTCTCAGCATCGAAGTGGTTAAGTCGGAACAAGAAGCGGAAATGGCGGCTAAGGCCTTTGGGCATTTTGCCTCAGCCTTGAGTGATTTTGATGCGACAGAGCTTGAAGATGTGATCCCTCAATTTCACCATCTACCGGGACGCATGGCCTTACTAAAGCAGGCCGCTGAACTCGATAGTCAACATCGCTTAGCGCTCTGCCGTCATTGGGTTGATTACGCGTTATCTCAGCAGGCTTTGCTGGATGAACTTGCAGAAATATCGCCAAAGCTACCGCTACGAATTTGTCATAACGACACTAAAATCAATAACATGCTTTTTGATAAACGCGACATGTCCAGCATGGCGATTATCGATTTAGATACCTGTATGAAAGGTCATCTTATGTATGACTTTGGCGACATGGTACGCACTTTCTGCTCGCCAGAAGAGGAAGACTCTACGGCCTTGGATAAAGTCCAAGTGCGCCAAGACATCTTCGCCGCGATTTGCCGTGGCTACTTGAGCGAGTTGGGTGACGTTTTAACGGAAGACGAAAAGCGCAGTCTGTGGCTCGGTGCTCGGGTGATTTGTTTGATGATAGGTGTGCGTTTTTTAACTGATTATCTTAACGGTGATGTGTATTTCCATATCCACCGTGAAGGCCATAATCTAGACCGCGCCGCCAACCAGTTTACCTTGTACCAAAGTTTGCTCGACCAAGAGACTGTGCTTAAAGCTAATTTCTAATTCAGCGCTTGGATATCTATACATTGGTATCTGTGTACTGATCCAATGCATTGTTAAAGCGTGTAGTCGAAAAACTTACGGCTTTGTGGGCCTGCGCTATTGGTATTGACCTTGTTGGGGTGTTTATATTCGCCCCAACTTGCCACGTTGCGGCCCACGTTAAGTTTAGGGAAACTCAGTGGCTCGCTTAAACCTAATGCGACATCGCTATTCTCCGCGTTTGCTTCCATTCCCAAAAATTGCAGTAACTGACTCAAGCTCCCCGCATGGCTAACATCAATTGAAATAAAGTCTTCCCGCCCACTAAAGTAAGCGAACACTTCTTGCTGATGCTTTTGATAACAGGCAATTAAGTGCTCACTGCTGGCAGGTTCCGCCACTTTATCTATGGCGAAAGTATGCCTAAAACTGCGCTTTAATATTGGATGGAAGCGGCCCGTTTTTTCATCTAAATGGGGTGCCATTTTACCAAGTAACATCTGCATCGAAGGCAACCAAGTATTGATATCGCGGTCGAGATAGACAAACACTGCCTCGGGAAATAATAAATCCAACTGCTGATAATCGCTGAAACAAGGCGTGTCAGACACTGCATCGGCCAGCATAAATGCCTGTTTAGTAAAGGCCATGTGCGCCACTTTTAGCCCTTGCTCCAATAGCGCCACACTCACACTCGTGGTGCCCGTGCGTGGCAAACCTATGATAAAGACCTTCTGCTTTTTCACCTTTATCTGTTCGTCACTGAGCGCATTCGACTGGGCTGGATGCATTGTATCTGGCGTCGCAATCGGTGAATGACCAGTAGGTTGAACATTGCCGATACGCTGTGCATTAGCAGTACATTGTACGTGAGTAGAGGTTGGTGAATTGTTGGTGTTATCAGGCATAGGTTAGGCTCAGAATGTGTATCAGTGGTGCGGTAAAGCCGTAAGTTATCACCTCGGCGTTTCATATTGGCGTGTCAAATCAGCGGCGGCAGTATATCTCAGCGCGAAGGTTTTGTCGGTGGCTATACATATTTGTCGGTGGCTATACATAAAAGTCACGCGCAACGCCAATGCACCACAGTAAAGGCGCCACTAAGTTGTATGATAGCTGCACTGTAGCTGCACAATAATAGCAAGTGGCTGACCGCAAGGCTTAGAAACAGAGCTCCCGGATTACCAACAAGGCTCATTTTCCTGCATTGGATAGCCATATTGGTATTGATGAGGCGATTATTAGTGCTATTCGACTCATAAAATGAGGCGAATAGGTTTGTTAATCGCCTCATTATGTGAGTAGAATGGGCTTGTTATTCGACTCATGGGGTAGATATGTGGATTTGGCAGCAAGCCGATTGGCCTAAGTTTCATTGGAACACCAGCAGCATTGATGCCTTGCTGCGTCAGGTCTATTTCAATCAGGGCCAGTTGCTTGGCAAGCAACTGCTAAGTCACGACGATAGCTTATTAACTTCAGACGCTGCACTCGACACCTTACTCGCTAACATTATCCATTCCAGTGCCATCGAAGGTGAAACGCTCAATGCGGCTTCGGTGCGCTCATCCTTAGCTAAAAAACTCGGCGTGACTGAAGACAAACCGTATCCGACAACAGCACAAACCGATGGTTTAGCTGACATTATGCTCGATGCCTTAAAAAATTTAGAGACTGAATTAACCCTCGAACGGATATTGGGCTGGCACAAGCAGTTATTTCCGCAGGGTTATACACTGTTTAACCCCGTTATTGGCGGAACACTGCGTGGCGATACACCTATGCAGGTTGTCTCAGGCCGGATTGATAAACCAACGGTACATTTTGAAGTACCCTCTAGAGCGTCATTGGATGCTGAACTCTCGCAGTTTATCGAATGGTTTAATGCATCACGGCAAGAGCTGGGTTTAGATCCGCTTATCCGCGCGGCGATAACTCACCTTTGGTTTGTGACGCTGCATCCGCTTGATGATGGCAATGGGCGCATCACTCGCCTATTGACCGATTTGGCCTTGGCACAAGCGGAGAAACGCTCGATTCGTTTTTACGCTATGTCGGTCAGTATTCTTGCCCGTCGCCAAGCCTACTATGACATTTTAGAGTCCACTCAAAGGGGTGATGTCGATATTACTCCTTGGTTAGTCTGGTTTTTTGAAACCCTCAATGACTGCTTACTCAATGCGATGGCAGATGTGAGCAGAACACTGTCGAAAACTCAGTATTGGCAAAGTGTCGACCAATCCTTATTGAGTCAAGAGCAAGCCAAAGTGCTCAATCGCATGTTAGATGGCGATTTTGAATTAGGGATGAATAGTAGCCAGTACCAAAAAGTCGCTAAGGTGAGCCGCGCCACCGCCACCCGTCACCTTGCGCAAATGGTCGAGCAAGGCTTTTTAGTGAAAGCTGACGCCGGCGGCCGAAGTACGAGGTACTTATTGCCGAGTGGGTAGTAGAGAGGCTAGTTTGCCTTTGTGGGGAAAATGCTCACTTGTTGAACATTTGGCCCGTGTGGAGTTACGGTCTTTATCGTAATAAATCTATTAGTTTAAAGCCTAGGCTGTATTAACGTACTATCGCAAAAGATAAAGCCATCACACAAATCGCAATTTGAATCAAATTGTTATGTGATATATTCGCTACAACTTTGATTGTTAGTCTTGGGGCATATCTGGCTATGGAACAGGTCGGGATTTACGAAAAGCTTATTACTCAACTCGTTGAGCAGCGCTTAGATAAGGACATATTTTTTATTGGAGAAAGGAAGCTAGAAGTTGCTGAGGCAAGTGTTTGGCTTTCACGTTTTCTTACTAAAGTAATTGAATATGTGATTAATTCAGTTCCCGCAGATGAAAACCAAGTTATCAATCAAATCAGTTTGGCTAACCGGTTAGTGATGTGGCTCAAAGAGCACATTAACGATGATGATTTTATTGATGAAAATCTCATCGATAGCCAAGGTAGGATACTTACTGCTCTCTTTAACAAGCAAAATCCTATTGCAACTGATTTACCTAAATATACGGCCGCCATATTTCCATTAACGGGGCTCACTCAGAGTGAGCTTTTTTGTGGCAGTAATGCGGGATTATCGCTTGAGAGTGAGCTTAAACGTGAGATCCGCTCATCAGATAAAATCTATTGGCTGGTGTCATTTATCAAGTGGGCGGGGATTCGCATCTTCAAGCATGAACTTGAGGAATTTACACGCAGTGGTAAAGAGTTACGCATCATCACTACATCGTATATGGGCGCGACGGATGCTAAAGCCGTCGAGTTTCTAGCCAGTTTGCCTAATACCCAAGTCAAATTAAGTTACAACACTAAACGTGAAAGGCTGCATGCAAAGTCCTATTTATTTCTACGAAATACGGGTTTTCATACCGGTTATATCGGTTCTTCAAATTTATCGCATTCGGCATTGACCAGTGGGCTTGAGTGGAACCTTAAGATCACTACCCAAGAAATTCCCCACATCATTGATAAATCACTCAGTACCTTTGAAACTTACTGGGAATCGAACGAATTTGAGCTTTTTAGCGGTGATACGAGCAGTAAAGAAAAGTTAAACAATGCGCTCAAAGAAGCGAAAGGCAGCGGTACTGAATCGAGCTCATTTCATTTTGACATTAAGCCGTTTGCGCATCAGCGAGAAATCCTCGAACAGCTTGCAGTAGAGCGAAGCGTTCATGGCCGTTTTAAAAATCTCATCGTCGCGGCAACCGGCACGGGTAAGACTATTATTTCCGCGTTCGATTTCGCGCGGTTTTATAAACTGCATCCAGAAGCCAATTTTCTATTTGTTGCCCATAGGCAAGAAATTTTACAGCAAGCCCTTGGCGCTTATCGCGGTGTGTTAAAGAATAATCAATTTGGCGAGCTATGGGTGGCAGAGCATAAACCTAATAGTTACAAACACTTATTTGTATCAATCCAAAGCTTGAATCTGCAACTTGATAACCTACCATTAGCGGCTGATTTTTATGATTATATTGTGATTGATGAAGTCCATCACGTTGCTGCGAGTAGTTACCGAGGACTATTAGAACATTTTGAGCCGACGATTTTACTTGGGCTGACGGCAACTCCTGAACGCCATGATGGTGTTGATATTTTAGTGGACTTTTGCGGTGTCATTGCCGCAGAAATACGTCTGCCAGAAGCCATCAATCAACGGCATTTATGTCCATTTCAATATTTTGCGATCGACGATAACACCGACCTTAGCAAGTTAAATTGGAGCCGTGGCCGATACGACGTTGCTGAGCTGAGCAATTTATATACTCACAATGAACAGCGTGTGACGCGTATTATTCGCAGCCTAGCTGAAACCGTAACCGACATAGACAATATTAAGGCGTTAGCCTTTTGTGTAACCAAGGAACACGCCGAGTATATGGCGAAGAAGTTCAATTTGGCGGGAATCAGCGCCGATGTGCTGACCAGTGATAATCGCTCTGAAAGCCAACAAAAGCGGCAGAGCTTGGTCAGTGGCAAATTATCCATTTTGTGTGTGGTGGATATTTTCAACGAAGGTGTCGACATTCCAGAAGTGGACACCTTGTTGTTTTTACGGCCAACGGAAAGCTTGACCATATTCCTGCAGCAACTTGGCCGTGGCTTGCGTCTCACCGATGATAAGCAGTGCTGCACAATATTAGATTTTGTCGGAAATTCACGCGATGAATATGATTTTTCACAGAAATTTAGAGCGTTAGTCGGTAAAACCAATCAGTCGATAAAAGATGAAATTCTGAATGACTTTCCGCATCTACCGCTAGGGTGTCGAATTGAGCTTGAGGAAAAAGCGCAGTCGATGATTTTGCGCAATATTAGCCGCGCAACGCTCAATGCCAATCGATTAACCAGTCTAATGGCAAACTTTAAATATCAAACTGACTTGCCGCTCACGCTAGGCAACTTCTTACGTCTTAATCCGCAAGTAACCTTGGAAGACATTTATCGCATCAGGATTAATGGCCAATGTGGATGGACCTTATTAGTCGAGGCTGTTCAGGGTAATCAAATTGCTGAACCTACTGCGCAGTCCGATTTAGCCAAAGCCTATTATCGCGCGATTAACTTTCACTTGCTCGGCTGTACTTCATTATCCTATTTAATCTTTATCAAACAGTTATGCCAAAATGATTTTGTCTTTAATGGGTTGGATCCTATTCAAAATCAGTTTGCTTTGATGTGTCATTACAACTTTTGGGATAAGTCAGGTACAGCTCTAAACGTTAACAGTTTAGCGGCTAGCTTGCTGATGCTACGTAATAAGCCGTTGCAGGAAGAGTTATTGGCAGTATTGGCGATACTGATTAACCGGATACACCATCAAGAAATGGATTTGGAATTAGCGCAGCCCAGCGCATTGAAAGTGCATTCTCGTTATACTCGTGAGCAAATTTTAGCGGCAATTGGTGCAAGTACATTTGTGGCTAAATCGCCCTCAAGGGAAGGTGTGCTTGCGATTAATGAGCAAAACCTCGAGTGTTTATTTGTGACGTTAAATAAATCAGAGAAGCAGTTTTCACCGACAACCATGTATCACGACTATGCCATTAGCGAGCATCTATTCCACTGGCAATCGCAAAATAGCGCACGGCCAGAACGAGGTAGGGGTCTTAGTTATATTGAGCAACAAAAGCTGGGGAAAACTGTGCTGTTGTTTGTTCGAGAGCAATCAAAAAATGAAAATGGCCGCACTATGGGATTCGTGAATTTTGGAAAAGTGCATTATGTCAGCCATAACGGTTCACAACCCATGAATGTCACATGGCGATTAGAACAACCAATCCCTGATGTAATGTGGCATGACGCGGCTAAACTGGCTGTGGGCTAAGTACTACTTCCCCAGTCTTTCTGCCAACTTCTCCATCAAAAACTCGATCAATACACTCACCTTAGTCGGCAAATATTTCCGCTGCGGATAAACCGCGTAGATGCCATGTTCGGGGAGGGGATGGTCTGCGAGCAAGGCTTGTAGGCGGCCAGCGTGTAAGTCGGCTTCGACCATGAAGCGCGGCAGGTTGGCTATGCCTAAACCATCGAGTGTGGCTTGGTGGATGGCATCACTATTGTTGACTTGGTAGTTACCGTTTGGCTGAATGCGAGTTGGGCCCTGCGGGCTTAAGAAGGTCCATTCAACACCATCACGAAAGTATGAGTAGAACAAACAGTTATGTTGGCTGAGTTGCTGCGGCGTTTGTGGTGCGCTGTGGCGAGCAAGATATTCGGGTGAGGCGCAAATCACACTTAAACAAGGGGCAATTTTACGGGCAATAAGGCTTGAATCTGGCAGATCGCCGATGCGAATTGCCAGATCAAATCCGCCAGCAATTAAATCGGTTGTCTTATCATCCATCTGCATTTGTAGCGGTATTTTCGGATAACGGCGTAGAAACTCGGGGATTAAAGGGGCGATATGTAAGCGGCCAAATACCATAGGAACTGCGATGCGCAGACTGCCCTGAGGCGCTTGTTGTAGCTCAGAAATGGCGTCCAAGCCGTCTGCTGCGAGTTTAACGGCAGGACGAACATAGTCAAAATAGCGGGCGCCCGCTTCGGTAAGGCTTAAGCTGCGAGTGGTACGGTGCAAAAGTTGAATACCCAGACTTTGTTCTAATAGGGTAATGCGTTTACTCACCGCCGATTTACTCAGTCCAAGCTTTTGACTGGCCAGCGAAAAGCTACCGCATTCCACTACAGTGACAAAGATAGGTAGTGCTGAAAAGTGCTCCATGGTGTCCTTAGATTATCGCGTTCCCCCGCCATTATTGTTGATGATACCTCAACAGTCAGTTTTTATTATCGTGGTTATCATTGCCCGTGATGCAAGGTAGACTAATGCACTTGCCGATTGCGGGTGTCGACTGTGAAGCCTAGTTATTTTCGCGCTCATCGCTCATGTTTATCACTTATCTTGATTACTGCTAGGTAGTTAGCCACAGCATTGCCGCAATCGCCGATGTACCATTCTCGATGCCACTGAACGGCATGGGGATGGGTTTTAGCTATTTTGTCAGAAAGAGAGTTCCTATGTCCTTGCCTTACCAATGGATTTTGTTTGATGCCGATGAAACCCTATTTTATTTCGATGCCTTAAAAGGGCTTAAATTGATGTTTAGTGAGTTTGGGGTCGATTTTACCCAAGCCGATTTTGATGAGTATCAGTTAGTTAACAAACCACTTTGGGTCGATTATCAAGATGGCAAGATAACTGCCGCCGAGTTGCAGACCATACGTTTCGAGCCTTGGGCTGCCAAATTATCTGTCACGGCGATGACGCTCAATAGTGCCTTTTTATCGGCAATGGCCGAAATTTGTTCGCCGCTACCCGGTGCCCGCGAGTTATTAGCCGCGCTCCAAGGTAAGGCAAAATTAGGCATCATCACTAACGGTTTCACTGAGCTACAAACCGTGCGATTAGAGCGTACAGGCTTACAGCATCATTTTGATATTTTAGTGATTTCAGAAAAAGTCGGCATAGCCAAACCTGATGTGGGTATCTTTGAGCATGCCTTCGAACTCATGGACCATCCTGATCGCGAGACTGTGCTCATGGTCGGTGATAACCCGCATTCTGATATCCAAGGCGGCATCAATGCAGGTATTCATACTTGTTGGTATAACGTCCACGGCCACGATGTACCCGCCGGTATCGCCCCGCACTATCAAGTGAGCTCGCACCAAGAGCTGCAAAAAATCCTGTTACCGTAAACGATTGTTCACTGAGCCTAGCTCAGCACTTCGCACTCGATATTTTTGGCTAAGAGTGAGTGCTTTAACTGATATTCCCTCAGTGCCATAAAATACAAACAGCCCTTACATTAAGGGCTTTTTGGTATCTAAAACGCGTTAACTATCATTACTCAACGTTTTGGAACTGAATGTTGGTTTTTTATTGTTGCTATATAAATCAATGTGTTGAATTTAGTTTCTTTATTTTTAAGTGATTTTAGTCACCACTTTAGTCCCACTTTGTTAAGTGTGAAGTGGTTAGTTGTGTCGGTTCTGCATTTCAATTAAATTCAGCACTCCTTGGCAATGACTCCCCCATTTCTTTTGTCTTTTATGGTCAGGCTACCCGCCATAGCGGGTTGAACTATATTTAACGCCTATAGCGTGTGAATGTGTTTTTAACGGCTTAAGCGTGTAAACCTTGATTTACCTGCTTTAGCGTGTACAGTAAGAGTTAAGAACAGTTTAAAGGTAAAGCTATCATGAAGGTGACCAACGCAAAACAGTTGAGTACGTATCTAAAAGATGCGCGACTGAACGCGCAGCTCTCGCAAAGCAAGGTGGCTAGCAAGGTAGGTATTCGCCAGGATACCGTTTCAAGCTTTGAGTTGAACCCGGATTCGACCAAATTAGAAACGCTGTTTAAGATCCTTTCTGCATTAAACCTAGAGCTAGATATAAAGGTTCGGAATCCACAGCTGGTGGATGAGCGCCGCCATGATAACGCCACCGTGTCTGAGCAAGAATGGAAGGAGGAGTGGTAATGGCAGTGCTTGATGTTTATATGAATGGCTACCTTGTGGGTGAATTGACCAAATCATCCACAGGCTCTCATCAGTTTGCGTATGCCCAGCAGTGGCTAGCGATACCCGGTAGTCGCCCAATTTCTTTGTCTATGCCGCTACGCAAGCAAGCCTATAAAGGTGATGAAGTTTATAACTTCTTCGATAATTTGCTACCTGATAATCTCGAAGTGAGAAACAGGGTCGTTGCTCGTCATAATGCTGATTCGACACAAGCGTTTGACTTACTCGCTAAAATTGGTCAAGACAGTGTGGGTGCATTACAGCTTGTCCCCCATGGTCAGCCCCCCTTTGATACCAAAAAGATTGAGTCTAAACCGCTATCCGATAAGCAGTTGGAAAATGTACTCAAGGGTTATCAGTCCAATATCCCCTTAGGCATGCTAGCCGATGACGATGACTTTAGGATTTCTATTGCCGGTGCCCAAGAAAAGACGGCATTACTTAAACTCAATGGAGAGTGGCGATTACCTATCAAATCGACACCCACTACCCATATCATTAAGCTACCTATAGGTGAAATAAACAGCCACTCTCACAGTATAGATATGTCTGACAGCGTCGAGAATGAATACCTGTGCATGATGATAGTCAGAGAGTTTGGCTTAGATGCACCCCAGTGCTCAATAATCAAAGTGGGTGATATTAAAGCGCTTGCTGTGGAGCGATTCGATCGCAGGCTCTCTTCAGATGGCACATGGATTATGCGGCTGCCCCAAGAGGACTTTTGTCAGACATTAAATATTCCACCAGCGAAGAAATATGAGAGCCATGGTGGCCCGGGTATTGAACAAATTATGCCTTATCTATTGGGTTCGATGAACTCGGAGCGCGACAGATATAACTTCATCAAGTCTCAGGTTTTGTTTTGGCTTTTAGCCGCAACCGATGGTCATGCTAAAAACTTCTCACTCTTCATTGAGGTCGATGGCGGATATCGACTAACGCCTTTTTACGATATTTTATCCATGTACCCTGTTATTGGTGGTAAAGGCTTAAATATTCGTGATGCCAAGCTCGCTATGGGCCTCAAGGCGGCTAAGGGTAAGAAGTATCAAATCAATCAAATTTTTCCACGGCACTTTATCCAAACTGCTAAGGCTGTGGGCTTTGATACTGGGATTATGATGGAGATGATGCGCGACATTGCTGACAAGGTAGAGGCTGTGGTTGTTAAGGTTAAAGCGCAGCTGCCAGATGATTTTCCACCACACATACAGGATTCAATATTGAACGGTTTAACTGACAGAATTAAGCGCATAGCTTAGAAACGGTAATGGTTAGGTGACATTAATCGTATTGAGTCAAGCTGTTTCAATTTTTACTCTAGTTTTAAATCAGTTGTATGTGTCGATTAATTGCTGCTTTGTAAACATGTTTGCAATACATGTCGATTGAATCGACATCAGCCACAACTTAATTATGCTAATTTTCTGTACCCATTTTCATCTTGTTGAGGCAAACACAGTGGCTTGGACTAGGTGTTAAATTAATACACGACACCATATAAGTTGGATGCACAGGTATGGCATGTATCGCTATTAAACATGTGGCCAATATTCTTCATTTTTTGCAATGTATGGATTTTCTTCACTGATTGATACTGTTTGAGCTCTTCAGGTGTTAAAAATCGTTTTTTCAGTCACCAACTCGATGAGTGGCGTATTCGCACATAGATCTACAGAGTCCAATAAGCCAAAAGGTTTGAATCTCGGGACATGCGGTCAACCATAGCAAAAAAGTGACTCGACATTGTTAGGGATGACTAAACCAATAAAACGGTAAGTCCATTCAGGATTGCCGATAAAGTGGATGGCATTTTGCTCTAAAAGCGATTCAATCGTAGGTATGGTATTTAGTTCCATTACAAATCCTTGTGTATTAATGCACTGCATAGCGTCCGATTTTGAGCATTTCAAAAGCACTTTTAACAGTTTTTTTCTCAGTGCCATAAAATACAAAAAGCCCTTAATGTAAGGGCTTTTTGGTATCTAAAACACGTTAACTATCATCACTCTACGTTTTGGATCTGCTCACGCATTTGCTCGATTAAGACTTTAAGCTCCACTGCGGCTGAGGTGATTTCAGTGCTGATAGATTTAGAGGCGAGCGTGTTCGATTCGCGGTTAAATTCCTGCATCATAAAATCTAAACGGCGACCTTCGCTGCCGCCTTTTTTGAGGATGCGGCGCGCTTCGGCGACATGGGCTTCGAGTCTGTCCATTTCTTCGGCGACATCTTGTTTCTGCGCCAGAAGCACCATTTCTTGCTCGATACGGGCGGGGTCGAGTTCACCTTTGATTTCTGCAAGGCGGTTGGTGAGCTTTTCGCGTTGATACAGCATCACCGTTGGCATGTGCTCGCGTACGACGGCGATTTGCTCGCTGACTCCGTCTAAGCGGCTTAGCAGCATGTCTTTGATGGCTTCGCCTTCACGGCCACGGGCTTCGATGAATTGATCTATGGCTGAGTCGAAGGCTGTCATCAGATCGGCGCCGATCGCATCCATATCTTGTTCACCGCTCGCTAGCACGCCCGGCCAGCGCAGGATGTCGGTCAGATTGACATCGCCTTGTCCCGCTTCTTGCTTGAGCCAAGTGGCGGCGCCTAATAGCTGTTTTGCTAGCGCTTGATTCAACTGCAGCTCGTTATTGCTGTTGTCTGCCAATTCGTAGCGCAGATTGACTTCCACTTTGCCGCGGCTTAAACGTTTACGAAGGCGGTCGCGCAGTACGGGTTCGAAGCTGCGGAATTGCTCGGGTAAACGTAGGTAAGTTTCGAGATAACGTTGATTGACTGAGCGAATTTCCCAGGAGGCTGTGCCCCATTGTGCTTTGTGCTCGATGCGAGCGTAGGCTGTCATGCTTTGGATCATGGGTTGTCCTAATGGTGTAATCGTCATAATGAGAGGCGATTATAGAGTCAATGGCTTTAGGATTAAAGGCATACAGTAAATATACCCAAGCTACCTGAAGATACGAGCTTCAGAGCGCCTAGGGTGCTTCAATTCAAGGCGCAGCAATGACAGAATGGGCTACCTTTTGAATTGATGTAACACGGAAGTGAAGTGCCCTAGGCGTTCCGTCTCGGCGGCTGATGTTAACCACGGGGTAACGCACTTTATGCTGCGTTGGTTATTTTTAACTTAGCCCGCTAGGCCTGCAAATAACCGCAATCGCCATGGATGGCGTGAATGCCATTTATGCAGGAGCAATAAAGGGCCTTGCCTAAAGTGCGTTAAACTCCCGCTGAATTCTGCATCTTCAGGTTGTTTGGGTATAAGGGCACGGATTAGGCGTTTGAGTGTGATGAGTTTGCCAGAGAATCACCCTAAGCATGGCATCCTAAGGCTCAAGCCCTTATAATATGCAGCCAAAATCGGTCAATGACTCAGAATACAGGAATCTCGCATGCGTCCAAGTAACAGAACGCCAGCACAAACTCGTCCCATCACTATCACTCGCCAGTTTACGGCCCATGCCGAAGGTTCTGTGTTAGTGGAATTTGGCGAAACGAAAGTGCTTTGTACCGCCAGTTTTACTGAAGGTGTGCCACGTTTCCTTAAAGGTCAGGGTCAAGGCTGGGTAACGGCTGAATACGGCATGTTGCCACGTTCGACCCATAGCCGTATGGATCGTGAAGCTGCTCGCGGTAAACAATCTGGTCGTACGCAAGAAATTCAACGTCTTATCGGCCGTGCTCTACGCGCCTGTGTGGATATGAAAGCCCTAGGCGAAAACACTATCGTGATCGATTGTGATGTGATCCAAGCTGACGGTGGCACGCGCACTGCTTCTATCACTGGCGCTTGTGTGGCCTTAGTGGATGCGCTGAACTGGGCGCGTGGTAAAGGCATCATTAAATCTAACCCGCTTAAATTCCTTATCGCTGCTGTCAGCGTCGGTATTTACAAAGGTGAAGCAATAAGCGATCTAGAATATATCGAAGACAGCGCCGCCGAAACGGACATGAACGTGGTGATGACGGAAACGGGCAAGATCATCGAAATTCAAGGCACCGCCGAAGGCGAGCCATTCAGCCACGAAGAATTACTCGAACTGTTGGCATTGGCGAAGAACAGTATTCGTGAAATCGTCGATGTGCAGAAAGCCGCACTGAACTAATATTGTGGTGATGAAAAAGCCCCGTCATGTTATAGAGTGCGGGGCTTTTTATTAACTGCAGCTTTTTATCTGCAGCAAGATGCTAGTGTAGTGCAAGCCTTGTACCGAATAAAAATCCCCCATAATAAAAAACCAATAAAATACAAAGTCGTAAGGAGATATTGTGAAAGCCTATCAACGTGAGTTTATTGAATTTGCCCTAGAACGTCAGGTGTTGCGATTTGGCGAATTTACCCTTAAATCGGGCCGTATCAGTCCTTATTTCTTCAATGCGGGTTTGTTCAATACTGGCCGTGACTTAGCGCGTTTAGGCCGTTTTTATGCCGCTGCGTTAGTGGACTCTGGCATTGATTACGACTTACTGTTTGGCCCTGCTTACAAAGGTATTCCGATTGCTACGACTACGGCCGTTGCCCTGTGTGAGCATCACGATATTGACATTCCTTACTGCTTTAATCGCAAAGAGAAAAAAGATCACGGTGAAGGCGGCAGCTTAGTCGGTAGCGAGCTGAAAGGCCGCGTGATGCTCGTCGATGACGTGATCACTGCGGGTACTGCGATTCGTGAGTCGATGGAAATCATCGAAGCCCATAAAGCACAATTAGCGGGCGTGTTGATTGCTTTAGACAGGCAAGAGAAAGGCAAGGGCGAGTTATCGGCCATCCAAGAAGTTGAGCGTGATTTTGGTTGTGGCATAGTGGCAATTATTAAACTCGCCGACCTAATCAGTTATCTGTCTGAAAAGCCTGGAATGGAAGTGCAACTTGCCGCCGTGAGTCAATATCGCGAGCAATATGGCATTTAAGTCTAGTGTTTGACGGCTGGTATTGATCAAGCGGCTATCGCAGGCTTGGTGAAATCAGTTAATCAGCCAGCATTGATCTTAGCTAGGTTGAGAAGGGTTTGATTGAGTTGGTATGAAAACAAAAAACGCTGCGATTCTATAGAAGGAATCGCAGCGTTTTTTTGTTGATTTGTATTGATTGCTATTGATTTAGGCACGCTTTAAATCACATTACGCTTCAATACACTTATTTAGACTGGTGCAAAAACTCGGCGCGGGTTGCGGGGTTAGATTTGAAAATACCGCCCAGAGCTGTGGTGGTGGTTGAACTGGTGGAGTCCATCACGCCACGGGATTTGACGCAGTAATGCACGGCATCCATTTTAACGGCAACGTCTTTGGTTTCGAGCAAGGTCTGCAGCGCGACTAACACTTGCTGAGTCAAACGCTCTTGTACCTGAGGGCGTTGAGCAAAGAAACGCACAATACGGTTAATCTTTGATAAACCAATGATTTTTTTGCGTGGCAGATAAGCTATGGTGGCAGTACCATCGATCGTCACTAAATGATGTTCGCAGGTGCTGGTGAGGCTAATGTCTTGCACTCGCACCATTTCATCGAAGCCCATCTTATTGTCGATAACCGTGATCTTAGGGAAGTTCGCATAATCTAAGCCGGAGAAGATTTCATCGACGTACATTTTAGCAATGCGGCGCGGGGTATCGGCAAGGCTGTCATCTGACAGATCCAATGACATTAATGTCAGGATTTCTTTCATGTGATGTTCAATCTTGTCTTTACGTTCTTCACTGCTGTAAACGCTTGGGAGCATTGGGGTTTCAAGCCCACGTTCTAATAACGCGGCTTGTACTTTTACTGCTGCTTCACTTAATGCCATCTTATCCTCCACTACGTCGTAGCGGCTATAACAGAAAACCTATGCTGATCATCGCGTGGTACTTGGGCTGTTCAGCATCAGATACAAATTATTGCTATTCTCGCTAGGGCAAGAATAGGGGGAGGAGGATAGCGCGAATTGCAGACAATTCATACCGAAAAACGCGCATAGGCCACATGAAAAAGCCGATAGTCCTTATCGGATATCGGCTTTAAATCTGCCACTGCCAATCGAGTTTAGCCTAGCAGTGTCGGCAAGTTTGAGTCAATTCTAAAGTTTCAGATTGGTTTTTAGGAAACTGAGCATTTGTTCATAGTATTTCGCTCTATGCTCATCGTTATAAAAACCGTGGCCTTCATTGTCCATCACCAGTTTTTGGTAAGGATAATTGTGAGCTTTTAGGCCTTTTTCGATGGATTCGAGTTGTTCAATTGGCGCTCGCTCATCTTCACCACCATGCACCAATAGTATGTTTGCTTTGAGTTTATCGACGTTTTCAGAAGGAGACATTGCTTTAAGTACCGCTTTATCTTGGCCAAGCACATCCTTGAGATAGCTAGTACCAGAACGGCTGTTGGCGACATCGCCTTCATTAAACATCAATTCAAGATCATATACGCCAGCTACACCTATGGCGCATTTAAACATATCTGGCGCAAGCACAGCGCTCTGCAAGGCGCTGTACCCACCAAAGCTACCACCAACGATACAGATGCGTTCCTTATCGGCAAAACCTTGGTCAATAACGTACTGGGTTGCGTCGATAATGTCATGCTGAATATCTGAGCCCCATTTTTGATAGCCAGCGCGTTCAAATTGATCGCCATATCCGCCTGAACCACGGAAGTTGACCTGTAGAACGGCTATGCCTTGGCTTGCTAGATATTGGTTTTGTGGGTCAAAGCCCCACCAGTCACGGATACCGTGTGGACCACCGTGTGGATTGACGACTAAGGGTAGGTTTTTAGCTTCTTTACCAAAGGGGAGCGTTAGATACCCATGGAGTTGTTTACCATCACGGCTGGTGAAACTGATGGGTTTAACATCAGCCATTTGCTCTGGGTCGAGCCATTTTTTAGCGGCGGCTAGATATTCAAGTTTTAGTGTTTTCGTATCAAATATGTAGTAATCGCCAGGGTTTCGATCGTTAAACGCAAGTACAACGAGTTTTTCTGCATCTCGGGTTTCGCTAACAATTCGTACTTGATGGCCGGGGAGAGCACCAAGCAGATCTTTTAGCAATTTAGCGTGCGAATCCTCATTATCGACAAAGGCATAACTTGGGTAGCCATTTTCAAACTCAACTGCGTAAAGTTGTTTATTGGTGCCGTTAATCCAAAAGTTGTTAGGGTCAACGTTTTCATCCTGAATGATTTCAGTTTTATCGCCCGTTTCGAGATTAATTTTATAAACCCCTAAGGTTTCACCTTGGGAGCGTCCTGCTGCATAAATTGTATTTTTATCATCGGCAAAGGAGAGTGGTTTAAAATCAGCAAGATCTAGATTTAGTTTATCGGTATTTACCCAGTTACCGTCTTTGCGGTAGAACACTTTAGTAATGTTTTTATTGTCCTCACCGGCAACGAAGCGGACTTCACCTTGATGGTCTGTCATAAAACGGGCTCTGCCGATAGGTGAGCCTGTGATGCGTTTACGTGTGCCATTGAACAAGTCTACGCGATAGACATCTTGTGATAGTTCAAAGTCAAGATTGATCCTATCATTCCATGGAATAGCATTGACTAACATGTAGCGTTCATCATCTGGCAGAGGATCGAGGATAAACGCGCTCGCCCGCATAGGGGTATTTTTCTTGATATTTGAACCTGTTTGTTGCTCGCCACTCTCGAAGCCGAATAAATACGCTTTTCGTGAACCATCGGCATTTACCGCCATCAATTCACCGTAGTAGATAGGTGTGTCTTGCCAGCCTTTTAGGTATTCTTTTGCCAATACCAATCGCTCACTGTTGGCCCATTCATAGTCGCCGACTTGAGCATTATCGGGAAAACGTATCGCATTGAGGAGTTTTTTGGTTTGGGTATCTAAGACTAAGAGAACGTTTTTACCTTCGACACTTGTGATAGCGCTTAAATATTTACCAGTAGGCGATATTTTTACATCCGAGTACTCATCACCTTTGCTGAATAATTGTGCTTGCGATAACGCATTCGCGTTGGAGCTATTGGCTGCAAAGGTGGATATTGGAAGTATTGGTAAGCAAAGTGTCGCCAACATGGCTAATCGGAAGAGTTTCATCTGACATCCTTGTAAAATCATTGTGTTTTTTGTTCTTAAAATGTTTTTCGAGGATAAAACAAAAGATGAAGCGAAACAAGGAAGGAATATCGAACATAAAGGACGAGAGTTACCGTCCTTTATGCTGAAAAATCATTAGCTTTGTAAAAGTTGGTGCTGGATAAAACGCCACTGTTCATCGAAGTGTGTCGTCGGTTTGAGTTTGAATTCACTTCGTACAAATTGGGCGATGCGGCCTTCGGCAAAGGCTAACAGTAAATTGGCTAATATGGCTTCGTCTAAGTTGAAGCCTTTACCTTCTCGCAGGGTTTTTTCCCGTAAAATTTGCTTTAACTGGGTTTCAATTTTGGCAAATAAGTTACCAATACGGCTTCGCAGGCGTTCATTTTCACCGAGTAGAGCATCACCGTTGAGAACGCGGGAAATTCCTGGGTTACGCTCGGCAAAGATCAGCAGCAGTTGCAGTACCAGCTGGCAGCGCTTCATGGTGTCTTTTTCGTCATCCATGATTAAATTGATGCGCGACAATAACGACTCTTCGATAAATTCGATTAGGCCTTCGAACATCCGCGCTTTACTCGGGAAGTGGCGATACAGTGCGGCTTCCGATACACCGACTTCTGAGGCCAGTTTCGCTGTGGTGATCCTTTGTCCTGGGTTGGTTTCTAGCATCTGCGCTAGACATTGCAGAATGTGTTCACGACGATTAATTTTTGGGCTTACAGCCATTGCAGTATCCTTGGCTCAATAACGACTTAGGGGATTATTTAGTGCCTGAATGGCCAAATCCGCCTTCACCACGGTCTGAGCTGTCGAACTCATCAACGAGTTTGAATTGTGCTTGTACCACAGGAACAAACACCAGTTGCGCGAGACGATCGCCCATTTCTAAGGTGAATGGACTGTCACCACGATTCCAACAAGATACCATTAAGGGGCCTTGGTAATCTGAATCTATGAGTCCGACTAGATTCCCCAGTACGATACCGTGTTTATGGCCCAGGCCTGAGCGCGGTAAAATCACCGCTGCAAGTCCTGGGTCGGCCACATGAATGGCAATCCCCGTGGGGATGAGCACAGTTTCACCCGGTGCTATGGTTAAAGCCGTGTCTATCATGGCGCGAAGATCCATGCCTGCACTGCCTGCGGTGGCGTAAGCGGGCAAGGGAAATTCTGAGCCGATACGGGAGTCGAGAATTTTTAATTCAATCGGTGTTTTCATGTATTTGTTTTTTCTTTCACTATCAACGAAAGTAATTGGCGTGCCAACGTGAGTTTGTCAGTAGCAGGCAAATCTTGACTGCCGTGCGGCCAGAAAACACGCAGGGCATTAGCATCGGCATTAAAGCCTAGGCCAGCAATGGAAACGTCGTTTGCGGCGATCATGTTCAAGTTTTTACGTTTGAGCTTATCGCGCGCATAGGCTTCTACATCATGGGTTTCGGCGGCAAATCCCACCACAAAAGGACGGTTAGGTAAGCTCGCAACCGTGGCTAAGATATCAGGATTCCTCACCAGCGCAAGTTGCATTTCTTCGGTCGATTTTTTGATCTTACAGGTAGCAATATCGTTAATGCGGTAGTCTGCAACGGCGGCGCAGCCAATAAAAATATCTTTTTTATCAACGTTATCCATAACAGCATCGAGCATATTTTGCGCCGATTCAACATCAATGCGTGTCACGCCTTCTGGGGTGCTTAGATTCACTGGGCCAGAGACTAAGGTGACTGTTGCGCCCATATCTGCCGCGGCTTTGGCGAGTGCAAAGCCCATTTTTCCAGAACTGTGATTTGAAATGTATCTGACGGGATCAATTGCTTCACGGGTTGGTCCGGCGGTAATCAGCACCGACTGGCCAGCAAGAAGCTGCGCAGAGACATCTTTTGTTGCAAAAAAATCACTGGCTAGCTCGGCAATTTCTAGCGGTTCGAGCATGCGTCCAGGACCCACTTCACCACAGGCCTGACTGCCACTGGCGGGTCCCCAAAGTGTCAAACCACGTGATGCTAGGCTAGTTAAATTCGCTTGTGTAGCCAGATTGCGGTACATCTGTTGGTTCATTGCGGGGCACAGGGCAATTGGCGCCTCAGTGGCAAGACACGTGGTGGTGATTAGCTCATCGGCCATTCCTGCATTAATCCGCGCCAATAGGTTTGCGGTTGCAGGGGCGATGATGACGAGATCTGCCCAACGAGCGAGTTCTATATGACCCATGGCTGCTTCTGCTGCGGGGTCGAGCAAGCTAGATGCCACTGGATGTCCAGATAAGGCTTGCAGCGTAAGTGGTGTAATAAACTCCATCGCACTTTGGCTCATCACCACGCGCACATCAAAGCCTCGCTCCTTCAAGCGACGTACTAAATCAGCACTTTTATAGGCCGCAATACCGCCGCCAATGCCCAGCAGGACGTTTTTATTTGTCAGACTCACAGACATCATCCGAGATAGAAATAATGCCGGCAACAATATCACAAAGCGGTGAATTTTAGTGACTATCCCAGTTCAAAAAATCTCGTCCATACTCAGTAAAGTGAAAATATGTGAGATGACAGGGAGGTCACATGGGGATTAAAGATTGGCCTGAGGGCGAAGGTCCCAGAGATAAACTGTTACAAAAAGGAGCTGCGCATCTCTCGGATGCTGAATTACTAGCAGTATTGCTGCGTAACGGTTTAGCTGGATTAAACGCGGTTGACCTTGCTAGGTCGCTTATTTGCGAGTTTGGCGGCCTCAGAAACCTGCTCTGTGCCCCAAGAAATCAGGTGTGTCGACTTCCGGGCGTAGGACCTGTAAAATACGCCCAGCTTCAAGCTGCGGCCGAATTAGCGCGGCGTGTAGCGCAGGAAAATCTGCAAAGAGGTCAGGTTTTGACAAATCCCGATTTAACTCGGGACTATTTAATGCGACAATTGGCCGATCGCTCCTATGAAGTGTTCGCAGTTTTACTGCTGGATAGCCAGCATAGAGTGATTCAATTTGTCGAATTATTCCGCGGCACAATAGACTCAGCCTCAGTGTATCCACGTGAAGTGGTGAGCTTAGTGCTGGAGAAAAAGGCCGCAGCAGTTATAGTTTGTCATAATCATCCGTCTGGTATTGCCGAGCCCAGTCAGGCTGACCGACGAATAACTGAGCGATTAAAAAATGCGTTAGCAACCATAGACGTATCCTTGTTGGACCATATGGTTGTAGGTGATCGAGAGATAGTTTCTTTTGCAGAACGAGGCTGGATTAATTAATCTAACACTTGATCTTCACTCTGTGATCGTGTATAAAATGCGCCCTCTTTGTGCCTCGGGCGACGGCCATACGAGGCACATTAATGCTCGAGCGTTAAAATTGTTTTTGGAGAAGATTGACATGTCAAGAGTATGCCAAGTTACTGGCAAGAAGCCGATGGTTGGTAACAACCGTTCGCATGCAAAAAACGCGACCCGTCGTCGTTTTTTACCTAACCTACAAAACCACCGTTTTTGGTTAGAAGAAGAAAAGCGTTTCGTACAGTTACGTGTATCTACTAAAGGTATCCGTCTGATCGACAAAAAAGGTATCGAAGTTGTTGTTGCTGAACTTCGTGCCCGTGGCGAGAAGGTATAATAGATCATGGCTAAAGCTAAAGGTAATCGTGAGAAGATCAAATTAGTTTCTACAGCTAAGACTGGTCACTTCTACACAACTGAAAAAAACAAGCGTAACATGCCTGAAAAAATGGAAATCAAAAAATTTGATCCAGTTATTCGTCAGCACGTTATCTACAAAGAAGCCAAAATCAAGTAATCCTTGGTTAGTGTTTCGAGAAAAGCCCCTTATTTAAGGGGCTTTTTTTTGCATTTTTTTAGTGGCTAGCCATCAAGTTGAGATAATTGCCTTGCAAACTGATGCCGCTGAATCATCCCCTGTGAAGTTAAAAAAGTGTGAACACTTGCTGAAAATATAAAATAGTGCGGTTCTAAGCACTTTAAATCATCAAATCTGCACTTTAGTGAGAATAAATTCTTTATATGTGAATTAAAATGCAATACCATACGCGAAAGTTAGCGATTCATTCCTGGTGTGTCATAGTGACGCTGCCAGCTCAAAAATGAGGTGTAAATAACGCGTGCGTACCACTGAACTGGTTGATGGATTTCGTCATTCTGCCCCCTATGTTAATGCTCACAGAGGTAAAACTTTTGTGGTCATGCTGGGTGGTGAAGCTTTGGCTCAAAATCAATTCCGCGCCATCTTAAATGATGTCGCCCTGCTGCACAGTTTAGGGATCAAAGTGGTGTTGGTATATGGCGCTAGGCCGCAGATTGATGCTGCATTAGCCGCCAACGGTATTGCGCCTGCCTACCACGACGGTGTGCGTATCACGGATGAAGATTCGCTCAAAGTGATTAAGCAAGTTGCGGGTGCACTGCAATTCGATATCACAGCGCGTTTATCCATGAGTTTAAGTAATACGCCGATGCAAGGTGCGCAAATTAACTTAGTGAGCGGCAACTTTGTGATTGCTCAACCACTGGGTGTGGATAATGGTGTGGATTTTTGCCTGAGTGGCAAAGTGCGTCGTATTGATGTGCAAGGCTTAAAACGTCAGTTAGATAATCACTGCATCGTATTGATGGGGCCGATTGCGGCTTCGGTTACTGGTGAAAGCTTTAATCTCACCGCTGAGGAAATCGCGACTCAAGTGGCAATTAAGCTTAAAGCAGACAAGATGATCGGCTTTAGCTCACAGAACGGTATTCTCGATCGTAATGGCGATGTGATTGCCGAGTTGATGCCAAATGATGCGCAAAACATCATGAACAAGCTGGCCGAGCAAGGTTCTGCTTGTGTTGGTACTATGGCGTTTCTCAAAGCCAGTATCGATGCTTGCCGCAATGGCGTACCGCGTTGTCATTTAGTTAGCTACCTCGAAGATGGCGCCTTGTTGCAGGAACTGTTTTCTCGCGAAGGGATAGGCACACAAATCGTCACTGAGAGTGCTGAGCGTTTACGCTGTGCGTCAATCGCCGATATTGGCGGTGTGTTGAACCTTATCCGTCCATTGGAGGAACAAGGCATTCTGGTGCGTCGTAGTCGTGAGCAGCTTGAGATTGAAATCGAACAGTTCATGTTGATTGAGCGCGACGGTTTAGTGATTGGTTGCGCTGCGCTCTATCCTTTTGAAGAGGACAATGCGGGTGAGTTTGCTTGTTTGGTGGTGCATCCTGATTATCGCGATGCCGATAGAGGGAGCTTACTGCTGAAGAACATTATCAATCAGGCTAGAAACCGCGGTTATTCACGCTTGTTTGCGCTGACAACTCGGAGCATTCACTGGTTCTTAGAGCATGGTTTTGTGATTGAAGATGTTGAAGCACTGCCGCAGAAGAAAAAGCAGTTGTATAACTATCAACGCCGCTCAAAAATTCTGGCGCTCGATCTTTAAGTCGTTCTAAATCAATCTAATCAATGCCAGCCTAGTACTCATATTAGTGCTGGCATTTTTATTGACATAATATGTCTTTGTTGGCAGATTAAGGCTTCACTGCACGGGAGATACTGCCAATGAGTCCTCAATTCTTTGAACTCGCCCCTTTAACCCAAACCTCTATCTTCAGCTTTATCGTCTTATTGCTCGGTTTAGCGGGTATCTTGCTGATGTTATGGCTAAAAAATATGCCTAAGATAGCGAAGTCAGCGAGTTTAGGTATATTACTGGTGATGATGGGCGGATTTTCTTGGGTCTTCTATCAATCGAATAGCGCCGAATTAGTGTTAACCGATACAGAGCTCACAGTGGATGTGCCCTTCTATAAAGTGCAGTTATCCCGCGCGGATTTATTGCCCGCCGAGGCACGCATAGTCGATTTGCAACAAGAGGCAGATTTAACGCTGAGATTTAAAACGAATGGTATAGGCATGCCAGGATTTCAATTGGGTTGGTTTAATCTACAAGGGAAAGGCAGGGCATTTTTGGCGATAACAGATAAATCGCAGTTAGTGTTAGTGCCAACGACTAAAGGCTACAGTTTATTACTGACAGTACCGCAAGGGAGTGAGTTTTTAGCACAGTTACAGAAGTAATCATCATATGTCATCACTTCTGCCACTGTGTTTATCGGCGTGATAATGCTCACGCCGTTTTGCGTTTATAGGCCATATCTAAGGTAAAGACGAGTAGCGCGCTCCAGATAAAGCCGAAGGTCACGCCTTTTTCGGCATCGAAGGGCTCATTGAACAGACTCACCGCGAGGATAAACATAATACTCGGGCCAATATATTGGAAAAAGCCGAGCATAGACAATGGAATACGTACCGCTGCCCCTGCAAAACACAGCAAAGGAATGGTAGTCACTATCCCCGCCGCCATTAACATCAGATTCAATTGCCAATCGTTAGTCAGCATGCTCGCCGTGGCAGTGTCTAAGGTTGCGACGAGATAAATCAGCGCTACCGGTAATAACACTGCGGTTTCGACCAATAATCCGGCCTTAGCATCCACATTGACCTTTTTTCGCAGCAGTGCATAGAAACCAAAGGTGCCCGCGAGTGCTAGTGAGACGATGGGAATCGAGCCAAAAGAGATTAACTGGATCAATACGCCAGCGCTGGCGAGTGAAACCGCAAACCATTGCAGTTTACGCAATCTTTCGCCTAGAAATAACATCCCGAGTAAGACATTGAGTAAAGGATTGATGAAGTAACCTAGGCTGGCATCGAGCATGTGATCGTTATTTACCGCCCAGATAAATAGTAGCCAGTTTCCCGCGATCAGTATGGAAGTAATGGTAAGAACCATCAACTGTTTAGGCTGTTTAAACAGTAAGCGTAAGCGAGAAAAACCGCCGATAAACTGCATAATGATCAGCATAAACACGAATGACCAAATCACTCGATGGAGCAAAATTTCGGTGGCGGAAACATGGTTGAGTAATTTGAAATATAAAGGCGCAAAACCCCACATACAGTAAGCACTGACGGCAAGTAGGATCCCTTTGCGGTATTCAAGATCTGGCATGAGACATCTTCGAAGAACAACAAGGTGGCGATTGTAGGTGTGTCTGACCGCTGACTCAAGGGATTCGCCGCGTTCTTTTCGTTACAGAATATCTCCACAAAAAATTGAATGGGCGATTAAAGTGAGTAACCATCCTGTTAATCAGGACGTTTACCTTAGTCAATCTTGAGCCCTAAGGTAGTAATACACATCTAAATTTAACCACCTAACCCACCATATAAGTCCCTGTTCCAAAAGCGATATGCGTGCCTTGCTCATTATGTAGTTCCATGCGGCATACTGAAACTCGATTACCCGCACGAATGACGCTGCCCGTCCCCGTAAAGGTGAGGCCGCGTCCCGGCCGCAGATAATCGACGCGCATATCAATCGTCCCTAAAGTTTGGAGGCGTCGTTGTAATTCTTCAATCGTCCAATCTTCACGGCTTGCGACCAGTCCTGCAAATGCGGTAAGTCCGCCGACCACATCCAGTACTGTAGCTGTGACACCGCCGTGGAGGATTTGCTGGTGGATATTGCCAATCAGCTCAGGCTTCATGTTGATCACGACTTCGACGCCATCAATGTCATAACGCTTGATATCGAGTCCGAGTAGATTATGGAAAGGGACATGTTGATCAAATACTGCTGCGACTCTTCTCAAAGCTTCGGCTTGGATTGGGCTGGTCATTTTTGGGTCCTTGTCACTGAGTGACGGTATTAGGCGTAATTGGATTTGTTATCAACACTGAGATAAACAAAGTGCGGCTTAGAGCAATTAATCTACAGTGAAGCTCACGGCTAATGCAACTCCGTCGCTAAAATGACGACACCGTTTCGGCAGTTTTTAAAGTATTTTACCCCGCGTTCGTTATTTTTGGCTTAGCCCACTAGGGTTAAAATAGCTGCAATTGTGGTGAATTGCCTCGTCTAAAGCACTTTAAATTACCGTTGAATCCTGCATTTTGAACTAGTTTGGGTATAGAATAGGCCCCCTCACTTTTGACATAGAAGATCCATGGAAAAGCTCGTACTCGACACGCATGATGATCCGCTCTCGCAACGCCTCGCGCAGGTGTTTGGTTACCGTGACTTTAGGGACGGTCAGCGGGAGGTGATAGAACGTGTCTGCGGCGGGCAAGATTGCTTAGTGATCATGCCAACGGGCGGCGGTAAGAGTCTGTGTTATCAGTTACCCGCCTTGATGATGAATGGTATCACTATTGTCGTCTCCCCATTGATTTCTTTGATGAAAGATCAAGTCGATAGCTTATTGCAAACCGGTGTTGCAGCGGCTTATCTGAATTCTTCTTTGCCGCGAGAGCAGAGCGCCGAAGTATTAAGGCAGCTACGCCACGGTGAGTTGAAGTTACTTTATGTGTCACCTGAGCGCTTATTAACCGCTGATTTTATTGAGCGTATGCAGTCTATCCAGCTGGCGATGTTTGCCATCGATGAGGCGCATTGTATCAGTCAGTGGGGTCATGATTTTCGCCCTGAATATGCGGCGCTCGGCCAGTTAAAGCAACTCTTCCCCTATGTGCCCATGATGGCGCTGACCGCAACAGCAGATCAGGCGACTCGACAGAGTATTTGTGAGCGGCTCGGTATTGACCCGTTCCGTTTACTTTCAAGTTTCGATCGGCCCAATATTCGCTATACAGTCGCCGAAAAGCTTAATGCAGCTAATCAGTTACGACATTTTTTAACGCAGCAGAATGGTACTAACGGCATTATTTATTGCAGCAGTCGCCGTCGTGTCGATGAAGTGGCTGACCGTTTATGTCTGCAAGGTTTTAATGCCAAGGCCTATCATGCGGGAATGACGCAGGAAGACCGTGGTGCAGTACAGGATAGTTTCCTTAAAGATCAAATCGATATTGTGGTTGCCACTGTGGCTTTCGGTATGGGTATTAATAAGTCGAATGTGCGTTTTGTGGTGCATTACGATATCCCAAAAAGTATCGAAGCCTATTATCAGGAAACGGGCCGAGCAGGACGTGATGGGCTCGATGCAGAAGCTTTTATGTTGTTCGATCCCGCCGATATTGGTCGGGTGCGACATTTGATTGAACAGTCCGAGCCAGGACCGCAGCAACAGGTCGAATTCCACAAACTTAATACTATGGCCGCCTTTGCTGAGGCGCAGACCTGTCGCCGCCAAGTGTTGCTGCATTACTTTGATGAGAGCGCACTAGAGCCCTGTGGTAACTGCGACATTTGCCTCGACCCGCCTAAGCGTTATAACGGCACCGAAGATGCACAGAAGGTGTTGTCATGTATTTTCCGTTTAGGCCAGCGTTTTGGTATCAATCATTTAATTGAAGTGTTGCGCGGTTCGAAAGGCGCACCGATAGTCGATCGAGGGCATGACAAACTCACGACTTGGGGGATTGGTAAAGACAAGAGCCATGAGTATTGGCTGAGTGTGATCCGTCAATTGATCCACTTGGGACTGGCGAGTCAAGATGTGACTCGTGGCTCCTCTATTACCTTAAACCCATCGGCACGGCCTGTGCTCAAAGGGGAAGTGGCGCTAATGCTTGCTGAACCGCGTATTCAGTTAACAACCACAAAACGTAAGGCGAGTCAGTCTAAAGCACCGTTGAATTATGACCGTAAATTGTTCGCACGGTTGAAGTTATTGCGTAGAACCATTGCCGAGCAGCAGGATGTGCCGCCGTATTTAGTCTTTAACGACGCTACCCTCGCAGAAATGGCAGCCATGATGCCAACGAGCGCGGGGGAAATGCTCGCCGTTAACGGGGTTGGCGAGCGTAAACTGAGCCGTTTCGGTGACGCTTTTCTCGATGAAATCGCGGCTTATTTAGCGGGAGAATAATAGTTTGGATTATTCTCATTGACTTTAACCTTGCCCAATTGATTGATACTGGCTCGCTTAATTAAAGACTCTAAGGTATCAAACTGTTGCATCGCCGCTATACCAATATTGACCTTACTTGAACCCTGCCAAGGCTGAATGTAAGCAACTAACTGACTAACGACTCTTTTAGCACCAGTTGCCGAGGTATGCGGCAGGATAATGACAATTTCATCCATCGAATATCGGATTAACTTATCTTGCTCCCGTAGTCTGTGTTGTAGCTCATCCTGTAAGAGAGGTAGGTCAACTTGACGGATCTGACTCGCATTAAACAATAATAAAGACAGTGGGTAATTACCTTGTTTGGCACTGTTTAATGCTGATGTGACTTGTTGGAGCAGCGTTTCCGCAGGTTCATTACCTTCAATATGTGGGGCACGATTATTCTGTTTATCAATCAAATACCAAATAGCTCCGCCCAATAATGCCATTGCGATTAAGAACAGTGTGCTATAGGCCCAATCGACATTTAGCTCTTGTAAGATTGAATCTTTTTCTGGTGCAGTGCTATTTGGCTCCTGCTGCAGATCTTGTTGATTTAGACGGGCCTTAAACTGCAATATCCGAGCATTATTCATCGCTTGATTGGTGAGCTCGGCCGCTCGATAACGTTTGAGTAAGAAAGAATAGGCCTGTTTAAAATCCCCTTTTTCTAAGTAGTGATCGCTCATGATCCCGTAAAACCCTTTGAGATCAGAATACTGTTTTAGATTTTCAGCTTGTTCAATGGCGTGATTCATTAAGGTTAAGGCAGCATCGTCTTGATGTTGGGCAAAGCGTATTTGGGCCAGCAGACGGGTCGATAGCATCACCGCTAACTGTTGATTTTGTTTTTTAAACGTATTAATCGCGATAGAAATGTACTCTTCGGCGTTATCGATACGGCCTTTATCAAGCGCGATTGAGGCCAAAATGGCATAACTGTAGGCGAGTTCAAGTGGCGAACCGAGCTCAGGTAAAAGCGCTTTAGCTTGTTGTTCGAGTTTATCACTGTAATCGAACTCTTGATTATCAAGCGCTATCCGAGCTGCGTTGCATAAAATAAAGTGTAAAACCTTCCCTTTTGCATCGGGGCTTTGTAACGCTAGGTTGGTGTAATACATGGCTTGGGGCAAGTCATGGGTGGCGTAGAGTAAGTTGCCCATGGCTGCATAAACATAAGCTTGTGGTGGCCAAATCCAATTTTGGGTTTGAGTATGAATATCCGGATAAATATCAATCGCAAGGCGTAAATCTTCGATAGCAGAAGAGAAGTTGTCTGTATTGGTATCGAGTTGGCCACGTAAGCGTAAAGCATCGACTAAGGCTTGTGGTTGCTGGTAACGTCGCGCGAGGTTAATGGCTGAATCAAGCAAAGGTAGGGCATTTTGAATATTGTTATAGCTAAGGTTGGCATCGGCTTGGCAAATCAAAAAGTAAGGTCGTACTTGATCTAGCTTAAGTTGTTTAGCGTTTGCTTCGCCTAATTGAGCGACGTTGATAGCGGCTTCATTTTCACCTATTTGTAGTAGGTTTTGGCATTTCAACACACTTAATCTGAGTCGATTGATATCTGAGCTTGCACTGGTCGCAAATTGTTTTTCTAACGCTGTTATTTGAGTGAGTGCTTTACTGGGATATTGGTAGACGAGTTCAGTGAGTTCATCTAATTGGTCTATAGCACTGGCCCCAAAGGGAAACAGCCATAACAACAGGCTCAGTACCAAGACGCGAAAATCCATTTTGTGCTCCATATAAAATGCGTAAGTTCTAATATCCCTAATCACTAAGGCGGGATTATAACTTTTCTTAATCGTTTTTTGCATAAAAAACTATTTTTTTCTAAGGGGAATAAGTTAACACATCCCAGTGATTTCTGAATCCAAACAGCTGGTTAATTCTGTGGAATCGATCACTAATTTGGGGATGAAACTCACAGTTATTAGCCTTAAGACAGGTTGAATGAGTGGAACATGAAAAAATTAGGGTTGACACTATCGGCTAGGCAAGTTAAATATTAACCGTCCTCAATAATTCAAACAGAATAAATATACAGATTAAATGAATATTATTAGCCGCAAACTCGACCTCCTCCTTCTCTCTCTCGCGGTTTATACGCGGAGGTCTTAGTGTTGCACGCTCGATAAAGAGGCAAAGCATTCACAAACCCCGCACCGATGTTGCGGGGTTTTTTGTATCTGAATACGGCAAAAATTAACTAACGAACGGTGACGTTCCATGGAGAAGCGAGATGTCTAACAGAGTCATAATATTTGATACTACCTTGCGTGATGGTGAGCAGGCGTTAGCCGCAAGTTTGTCGGTCAAAGAAAAGCTACAGATCGCTATGGCGCTGGAACGTCTCGGTGTGGATGTGATGGAAGTGGGTTTTCCGGTTTCTTCACCCGGTGATTTTGAGTCAGTGCAGACTATAGCGCGTACCATCAAAAATAGCCGTGTTTGTGCCTTATCCCGTGCATTGGAAAAGGACATAGATGCTGCGGCGCAGGCCTTGTCAGTTGCAGATCAATTCCGTATCCATACCTTTATCTCGACCTCGACGATTCACGTTGAGAGCAAGTTGAAGCGTTCTTTCGATCAAGTGTTAGAGATGGCAGTAGGCGCGGTGAAGTATGCCCGCCGTTTTACCGACGATGTGGAATTTTCCTGTGAGGATGCGGGGCGTACGCCCATCGATAATCTATGTCGTATGGTAGAAGCCGCCATTCGTGCGGGCGCACGCACCATTAATATTCCCGATACGGTCGGTTACACAGTGCCAAGCGAGTTTGGCAATATCATTCAAACTTTGTTTAATCGGGTGCCGAATATCGACCAAGCGGTGATCTCAGTGCATTGCCACGATGACTTAGGTTTGTCTGTGGCTAACTCGATAACCGCAGTGCAACACGGTGCGCGTCAAATTGAATGTACGATCAATGGCATAGGTGAGCGTGCGGGTAACTGTTCGCTGGAAGAGATCGCGATGATTTTAGCGACGCGTAAGGGGATGTTAGGGTTAGAAACGGGCATTAATGCCAAAGAAATTCACCGTACTTCTAATTTAGTCAGCCAGTTATGCAATATGCCAGTGCAGGCGAACAAGGCGATTGTCGGTGCGAATGCCTTTACCCATTCGTCGGGTATCCATCAGGATGGCATGTTAAAAGCACAAAATACCTATGAAATCATGACCCCAGAAAGCATAGGTTTGAATCGCAACAACTTGAATATGACCTCGCGCTCGGGTCGCCATGTGATCAAGCATCGCATGGAGGAAATGGGCTATAGCGAGCACGATTACAATATGGATACTCTGTATGAAGAGTTTCTAAAATTGGCAGATAAAAAAGGCCAAGTATTTGATTATGATTTAGAAGCCTTAGCCTTTATGGAAGCGCAGGCCGAAGAAGACAATCACTATCAATTGCAGCAATTAGTGGTGCAGTCCGACTCAACTGAAGGCGTTGCTACGGCGACAGTGCGTATCGAAGTGGGCGGCGAAATTAAAACCGAAGCCGCAACGGGTAATGGTCCTGTTGATGCTGCCTATAACGCGATTGCCCGCGCAACCGATCGTCGAATCGATATCATCAGCTACAAGCTAGGCGCTAAGGGCGTAGGTCAAAATGCATTAGGCCAAGTGGATATTACTGCGGTTTACCACGAGCAAAACTTTCACGGCGTAGGTTTGGCAACCGATGTGGTTGAAGCCTCGGCGCGCGCTTTAGTGCATGTGATGAACTTAACGTGCCGCGCAGACAAGGTCGCCGATTACAAACAAAGCATGCAAAAAAACCGAGAGCTAGGCGGCGTCTAGTCGCTAAAAGCATCCAAAGAATAGCAAGGTCGAGCATAAAGCATTCACATTTAAAGGAGTTGGCTGGCGTATGAGTTATCAAATAGCAGTATTAGCAGGGGATGGGATCGGTCCTGAAGTGATGGCAGAGGCGCGTAAAGTGCTGCGTGAGGTTGAAGCACGTTTCGATTTGAATATCGAATACACTGAATTCGATGTTGGCGGTATTGCCATCGATAACCACGGTTGCCCGCTACCCGATGCCACGCTAAAAGGTTGTGAAGCGGCTGATGCGATCCTATTTGGCTCGGTAGGCGGTCCTAAGTGGGAAAAGTTACCGCCAAATGAGCAACCTGAGCGCGGCGCGCTATTGCCACTGCGTGGTCACTTCGAACTGTTTTGTAATCTGCGCCCAGCTAAATTGCATGATGGCTTAGAACATATGTCACCGCTGCGTAGCGATATTTCCGCCCGTGGCTTTGATGTTTTATGTGTCCGTGAGTTAACCGGCGGTATTTATTTTGGTAAGCCAAAGGGCCGTCAAGGCGAAGGCGAAAATGAAGAAGCCTTCGATACCATGCGTTATAGCCGTCGCGAAATTAGCCGTATCGCCCGCATCGCCTTCGAAGCCGCCCGTGGTCGCCGTAAAAAAGTGACCTCAGTGGATAAAGCCAACGTGCTCGCCTGTTCAGTGTTATGGCGCCAAGTGGTAGAAGAAGTGGCTGTGGACTTCCCCGATGTCGAGCTTGAACACATCTATATCGATAATGCGACCATGCAGTTGCTACGTCGTCCCGATGAGTTCGATGTGATGCTATGTTCTAACCTGTTCGGCGACATTTTATCCGACGAAATCGCGATGTTAACGGGTTCTATGGGCTTGTTGTCATCGGCGAGCATGAACAGCACTGGCTTTGGTTTATTTGAACCAGCGGGTGGCAGTGCGCCCGATATCGCGGGCAAAGGCATTGCAAACCCTATCGCCCAAATTCTGTCGGCGGCATTAATGCTGCGCCACAGCTTAAAGCAAGAAGAAGCCGCTTGTGCGATTGAGCGTGCCGTCAGCAAAACATTAAATTCTGGCTACTTAACCGGTGAGCTATTGAGCAGCGATAAGCGTAGCCAAGCTAAATCAACCGCCGAGATGGGTGACTTTATCGCCAATGCTATAAAGGAAGGTGTGTAATGACGAACGCAAAGACCTTGTACCAAAAAGTATGGGATGCCCACGTTGTAGCGACTCCTGAAGGTGAAGCGCCGATCATTTATGTCGACAGACATTTAGTCCATGAAGTAACTTCTCCCCAAGCATTCAGTGGCTTAAAAGTGGCGGGCCGCAAACTGCGTGCACCGGAAAAAACCTTTGCCACTATGGATCACAACACTTCGACCCGTAGCGCCAGCTTGGATGCCCTAAGCCCTATGGCACGCACTCAGGTGGAAACCCTAGCGCAAAACTGTAAAGACTTTGGTGTACGTTTATACGACATTCATCATCCTAATCAAGGAATTGTGCATGTGATGGGCCCTGAGTTGGGTATTACCTTACCCGGCACTGTGATTGTCTGTGGTGATTCCCATACCGCGACCCATGGCGCCTTTGGTGCGCTGGCGTTTGGCATTGGCACATCTGAAGTTGAGCACGTTTTAGCGACGCAAACTTTGCGTCAGTTAAAAGCTAAAACCATGAAGATTGAAGTGCGTGGTCATGTCACCGATGGCGTGACCGCCAAAGATATCGTACTCGCTATTATTGGCAAAATCGGCATGGATGGTGGCACGGGTTATGTGGTGGAGTTCTGCGGTGAGGCGATTGAAGCCCTGTCGATGGAAGGCCGCATGACAGTGTGCAACATGGCGATTGAGATGGGCGCTAAGGCGGGCATGGTCGCGCCGGATCAAACCACTTTCGACTATTTAGCAGGCCGCGAGTTTGCACCTAAGGGCGAAGATTGGGCAGAGGCTGTCGCTTACTGGCAAGCCATAAAAACCGATGATGGCGCCGTGTTTGATGCGACTGTGATACTCGATGCCGCCGATATCGCGCCGCAATTGACTTGGGGCACTAACCCTGGCCAAGTCGTAGCGATCGATGGAAAAGTGCCAAATCCTATTGATGAAGTAAATCCAAGTACCCGAGCTAGTATGGAAAAGGCCCTAGAATACATTGGCCTGAGTGCGGGTACGCCTATGACAGATATCAACATCAACAAAGTATTTATCGGTTCTTGTACTAACTCGCGGATTGAAGATTTACGCAGCGCCGCCGTGCATGCTAAAGGCCGCAAAGTCGCGAGTGGCGTCACCGCGATTGTAGTACCTGGTTCAGGCCAAGTGAAAGCCCAAGCCGAAGCCGAAGGCTTAGATAAAATCTTTATCGAAGCCGGGTTTGAGTGGCGTTTACCGGGTTGTTCCATGTGTTTAGCGATGAACGATGACAGATTAGAGGCGGGCGATCGCTGTGCTTCGACCAGTAATCGTAATTTCGAAGGTCGCCAAGGCCGTGGTAGTCGTACCCATTTGGTGAGCCCAGCGATGGCCGCCGCCGCTGCGGTGGCTGGGCATTTTGTCGATATCCGTAAACCTTACTAATTACCGTAAATCCAAGAGGAGAAGTTAATGCAACCTTTTACGACCCATACCGGGCTTGCGGTTATGATCGACAGCACCAATATCGATACGGATCAGATCATTCCGAAACAGTTTTTGTCTAAGGTGACGCGCGATGGTTTTGGGGTGCACTTATTTCATGACTGGCGTTATTTAGATGATGCGGGCGATGTGCCCAATCCTGATTTTTCATTGAACCAGTCTCGTTATAAAGGCGCTTCAATTCTTTTGTCGCAGGAAAACTTTGGTTGTGGTTCAAGCCGCGAACATGCGCCTTGGGCGCTGGCGGACTTTGGCCTACGCGCCATTATTGCGCCGAGTTTTGCCGATATTTTTTACGGCAACTCAATCAATAATGGCCTATTGCCTGTGGCGTTAACCCATGCGCAGGTGCGTCAGTTGATGGACGAAGTGGCGGCAGAAGAAGGCGCGCAAATCACGGTTGATCTCACAAGCTGTAAAGTGATTACACCGTCAGGTGCTGAGTTTAGTTTTACGCTGGCAGAGTCGGCGAGACATAAGCTACTCAATGGGTTAGATGCTATTGGGTTGACCTTGTCCCATGCTGCGCAAATCAGTCAGTACGAAACTCAAATCCAAGGTTGGCGCCGCTAAACTTTCAGCGCACATTTGTACTGGTGTTGAGTCTATATTTAAGCGCCTAGGTTAATACCTAGGCGTTTTTGTTTTAAATCTCAATACACTCTTAATTTAATTAATTGTATTTTAAAGCATAAATTTTTATTGTCGTTTTGATACTAGAAAATTTTATTCTCTGCAGTGATTTATGCTGAATTTGTCGAGTTTAAATGATTTACAGGTGTTCCAGAGTTTTAATTTTTTATCTTGTTGTTTAATATTGGTATTTTTTGATTTATTAATTTAAATCTCACGACTGTCGTGAATGATTTTTGAGTGTTTAAAGGTGGTTTTTTGTTTTAATGGTGATGTATATCACTAAATCTGTTTTAAATTTGTATTTCTTTAGATTTTCTGTCTGTTTTATCTCCTTTGGTTGCAAACATCTTCTGCATAAGTAAACTGCTGCGCATTCAATATGGAGTGTTTGCTCTATTTTGCCTGAACGCCGCAGTACTCATCTAAGTAGTACAGATAACAATAATATGATTAGAGAATAACAATGCAAAAACGTCTTCTGACTTTGGCTGTCACTGCAGCCTTGTTAAGTTCAACGACTCAACTCCATGCCGCGGGTTTTCAACTTGCGGAATACTCTGCTACAGGTTTAGGTCGCGCCTTTGCGGGTGAAGCCGCTATGGCGGATAACGCTTCGGCTCAAGGTCGAAATCCTGCAATGCTCACTTATTTAGAAGGACGTCAGTTGTCCGCGGGTGGCATTTACGTTATGCCAAACGTCGATGTGACAGGTGATGTCAGCCTTAGCTCACCGTTAATTGGTCCAAATCCTGTTGTTATGAAAGGTGGCGATGCACTGGATGTGGCCGATGACGCACTTGTGCCAAATTTTTATTATTCAAATCAGCTAAATGATCAATGGACTTGGGGCCTAGCGGTAAACTCTAATTATGGTCTAGCCACTGAATTACCCGCGACCCACGCAGCGGCTATTTTTGGTAACAAGACTTCGGTTACAACCGTTGAATTTAATCCAAACATCGCTTATCGCATCAATGATGCTGTTAGCGTAGGTGCTGGTGTACGGATCGTTTATGGTGAAGGCGAAATCGGTGCCTCATTACCAGGTTGGGTCGATGATATCAAACCTGATCTGCCGGCTCCTGTGCAGGCTGTGTTACCTCCAGGTGGCACTGAGCTGAAAAGCATGAAGGGTGATGATGTGGGTTACGGCTGGCAGTTAGGTGCAAGCTGGCAAATTAATCCTGCTCACCGTTTAGGTTTTGCTTATCACAGCGGCGTGCAACTGGACTTAGATGGCCATGCGTCTGGTGTTCTGTACACTGGCGGCCAAGATGTGTCTATCGAAGGTTATTTACCGCTTGAATTACCCGCTTTTGCAGAGATAGCTTCCCATCACCAATTGACCGATAACTGGGCCATGCATGCGAGTGTAAACTGGACCGATTGGAGCGTATTCGATCAACTAGTGGCTTATTTCCCTGGTGAAGTTAAGCCTAAGGGCGGCTTAGAGTCTGATTTAGTTAAAGAAGAGCACTTCGAAGATAACTGGCGCTTCGCGCTAGGGACGACTTATCAAGTGAATAACGACTGGTTAGTGCGTGCCGGTGTTGCTTTAGATAAAACGGCGGCAAATGACGAGTGGCGCACAACCACAATTCCAGACTCTGACCGTCTGTGGTTCTCTGTGGGCGCAGGTTATCAGGCAACTAAGAACCTGAACGTTGATTTTGCTGTGACTTATATTAAAGCGACTGGCGATGCGCCAATCAATGAACAGCAAAACCTATTGAACCTAGCGACTGTTAACTTTAACGGCGAAGCAAGCGGCGATGTATGGCTTGCGGGTATCCAAATGAGCTACAAGATGTAAGTTCAGTATGTTAAAAAAAGCCCTGAATCTTCAGGGCTTTTTTATAGCTATAGCATGGTGGCGTTATCTTGTTTTACGGCTTGCTTGCTGGTCACGGCGGTAAATTCCGAATATATTCACTGCATAAGTCGGTGGATCATGTTAATTCTCCCTAGCATAAAAAGGCGGCGGAGAGTTCAGATAGGATAGTAGCGTGCAGAAAAAATACGTGGTGGCCTTAGATCAAGGCACGACCAGCTCAAGGGCGATAGTGTTCGATCACGACGCAAACATTGTCAGCGTGTCCCAGCGGGAATTTACCCAGTTGTACCCTAATCCGGGTTGGGTCGAGCATGATCCTATGGAGATTTGGGCAAGCCAAAGTTCAGTGTTAATTGAAGTATTGGCGCGTGCGGGTATTCACAGCGATGAAGTGGCCGCCATTGGCATTACCAATCAGCGGGAAACCACTGTTATATGGGAGAAGGCCACAGGTAAACCTATTTATAACGCGATAGTGTGGCAGTGCCGTCGCAGCGCTGAGATTTGTGAGCAACTCAAAGCTCAAGGGTTAGAAGAATATGTGCGTGAGAATACCGGTTTATTACTCGACCCTTATTTTTCAGGCACTAAGATCAAATGGATTCTAGATAATGTGCCCAATGCCCGTGAGCAAGCCGAGCGTGGTGAGTTGTTGTTCGGCACTATCGATACTTGGCTCGTGTGGAAGTTAACCGAGGGCAAGGTGCATGTCACCGATCCCACCAATGCTGCCCGCACTCTACTATTCAATATCCATAGCCTGACTTGGGATAATAAGTTACTCGAAGCCTTAGATATTCCGGCGTCTATGTTGCCAGAAGTTAAACCTTCCTGCAGCGTGTATGGTACAACACGGATTGCTGGCGAAGGCAGTGAAATCCAAGTTGCAGGAATGGCGGGCGATCAACAGGCTGCGCTTTTTGGTCAGTTATGTGTCGAGCCCGGCATGGCGAAGAATACCTACGGTACTGGTTGTTTTTTGTTGATGAATACAGGGACAAAAGCGGTGCGCTCAAACCATGGCTTATTGACCACAGTTGCCGTGGGGCCTAAGGGTGAAGTGAACTATGCCCTCGAAGGTTCAGTCTTTATGGGCGGCGCGACCATTCAATGGCTGCGGGATGAACTGGGGCTTATTCGTGACGCCAGTGATACTGAGTACTTTGCCTCTAAGGTCGCCGATACTAATGGCGTGTATCTGGTGCCCGCTTTTGTGGGATTGGGTGCACCTTATTGGGATCCCAATGCCCGTGGTGCGCTATTTGGTCTGACACGCGGGGCGAATCGTAATCATATTATTCGGGCGGCGTTAGAATCCATCGCTTATCAGAGTAAAGATTTACTTGATGCCATGACCAAAGACAGTGGCGTCAGCCTTAAGCGTTTAAAGGTGGATGGCGGCGCGGTCGCTAATGATTTTTTGATGCAATTTCAAGCCGACATTACCGATGTCGAAGTGTTAAGGCCAAGCGTTTGTGAGACAACCGCTTTGGGTGCGGCATTTTTAGCTGGGTTGGCAGTGGGCTTTTGGGAGAGTGTGATAGAGCTTGAGCACAAAGCCTGTATCGATAAGCATTTTATCCCTAATATCGATGCCCAGACTCGAGTACAGTTATACGCAGGTTGGCAGGACGCGGTGGCCAGAACTCGAACTTAAACAATACGCCTTGAGGCGGCATTGGTTTGAGATAAAACTTAATTTGAGGTATCGCATGATTCGAAATCTGGCCTGATTTCAGACATGCTCGATAGTGCTGCTAAAAAGAGGCTAATAAAAAGGCGCTAATCCAATGGTATTGCGCCTTTTCCGTTTTATATCAGTACGGATTTATACTTCTAGATCAATGATATGTTGGCTCGGTGGCTTCTTGATTTCTGCGGAATCATCGGTCACTTCAAGTACGACACCTTCTTTTAGTTTTAGCGTTTCGCTTTCATCCGATGCACGGCGTTTCTTATTTTTATTGTTATCTGATTCTTTGCGTCTTTCCCTGACTTTAGTATTGCGGCTTTCTAACGCTGGAGGTAACTGCGACTGCGGTGTTTCATGGCTATCGGGGGTATTTGCGCTTGCACTGCTGACTTGGTCAACAACCCGTTTAGGGTGAAACACGGCTTTTACTGGCTGTGCCAGCATGGCATAAATGCTATCCAATCCACTCATAACGCCTCCTTGTTATTACACCTCTTAATATGATATCGGCTGAAGTCGGTCAATATTTAGACTATACGCCGTTTAACTTGTTAAGGCGAATAAGGCGATCCATTAGGTAGCTAGTGCGGGTATAAGGTGAATGTATAGGGAGAAAGTGGTTCTTTTGGTGGATTTTACGTGGGATTTTTGATCTTTCTCGCAATCGCGACATTAATATTCAGCCATTAGTAAAAAGATGAACGTCTTTATTTGGAATAAAAATTTAGATTTTTATGCTGATTTAAACTCTTTTTTGACTGTCGAATAAGGATGGACGTAAGTTTGTTTTGTTGCGTTTTTGAGTTTGACGTTATTTCTCGACCCGTAAAATCCCACAAATACAGAAATAATTCCCCATTTTTTTCATCGCAAGCACCTGAAAGCAAAAGGTTGCTGAATATATCGGCGCTATTTATTCCTGTTGTTTCCTCTGTTTAGTCAATCTCTAATGGTTTTTCTTGTCAAAAGTTTGTCGCGAGGTTAAGTGCTCAACATGCGGCTAACCCGCTTGCCGACTGGATTTATAAAAGGATCCCATCCCTTGACAATGCTTGTCGACTGTCCCTAAACTTAGCAGTTGTGGGAAATAGTGGATATTTGTGGATCAAAAATCAAAGGATAGGATAAATTAGCGTGTTTCGTGGAGCCAGTGCTATCAACTTAGATACAAAGGGACGGATCGCTATTCCAGTGCGATACCGCGAACCTTTGCAGCTTGAGCACCAAGGCCGCATCGTGATTACCGTCGATATCCAATCCGCCTGTTTACTCTTGTATCCCATTCACGAATGGGAATTGATCGAAGCTAAGTTGTTGAAGCTTTCAGATACCGATAAAACCCAGAGATCTTTAAAACGCCTGTTACTCGGCTACGCCCACGAAGTGGAGCTCGACAGTAATGGGCGCATATTACTGCCGCCACCGTTAAGGCAATATGCCAATTTAGATAAGCGCATCATGCTGGTGGGGCAATTGAATAAATTTGAGCTGTGGGATGAGCAATCTTGGCTGCAGCAAATTGATGAATGTCAGGAAACGATTCGAAGTGAGGATCTCGTTAATAACGAGCGCCTCGCGGATTTTTCACTTTAACGAGTCGTGATAACTAAATAAGAAGAGAGTAATGAGTCAAGAATTTGCCCATTTATCCGTACTGCTAGCAGAAACGGTTGGCGGTTTAAACATCAAAGACGATGGCATCTATATCGATGGCACGTTTGGCCGCGGTGGTCATTCAAGACAAGTATTACAACAACTCGGTGAACATGGTCGATTGATCGCCATCGATCGTGATCCTCAAGCGATTGAAGCGGCCAAACAATTTAGCGATGATCCACGCTTTCAAATCGTGCATGGTGGCTTTGGTCAATTAGCCGATTATGTCGAAGAGCTTGGGCTTGTGGGCAAAATTGATGGCGTATTACTCGATTTAGGTGTGTCTTCACCCCAGCTCGACGATGCTGAGCGCGGTTTTAGTTTTTTGCGCGATGGTCCACTCGATATGCGTATGGATAACAGTCAAGGCCAAACGGCTGCGCAATGGTTGGCTCGTGCTGAAATTGAAGATATGGCTTGGGTATTTAAAACCTACGGTGAAGAGAAAAATGCTCGCCATATTGCCCGTTGTATTGCTGCCGACCGTGAGAAAACGCCGTTTTTACGTACCAAAGATTTAGCCGATTTAATTGCGCGTATCACTAAAAATAAAGAACGCAATAAGCACCCTGCGACTCGGGTGTTTCAAGCGATCCGCATTTATATCAATAGTGAATTAGATCAAATTGATCAGGCACTTGAAGGAGCCGTCAATGTGCTTGCTCCCCAAGGACGCTTGTCGGTCATCAGTTTCCATTCTTTAGAAGATCGTATCGTGAAGCGTTTTATTCGTCGTCATAGCCAAGGCGAAAGTGTACCGCACGGTTTTCCGGTGACTGAAGATCAAATTAACAAGTCGCGTAAGTTACGTGCCGTGGGCAAGGCGATTATGCCATCCGACGAAGAAATCGAACGCAATGCCAGAGCTCGCAGCTCAGTGTTACGCATTGCCGAGCGTTTAGATTACTAAGGGGCGCACTGTGAGTAAGCCCTCGATTAATCTGCCACGGATCGTTTTACATGATTTATGGCTGCACAAATGGATCTTGTTATTAGCCTTGCTTGTGCTGAGTAATGCGGTTGCCGTGGTTTATGGCAGCCATGTTAGCCGTCAACTGACAACCCAGTGGGACCAGTTACTGCAGGAGCGAGATAGATTAGATATTGAGTGGCGCAATTTATTATTAGAAGAGCAATCGCAGACTGAGCACAGTCGTATTACGCGTATTGCCTCTAAGGAACTCAACATGAGTCGTCCGTTACCCAGCGAAGAAGTTGTGGTAAAGGTGCCGTGAGTATAGGGAAGATATGACTAGGCAAGCGAAAATCAAACGGGTAAGCAAACCGCAAAAACCTCAATTGATCCACTGGCGTTTATACGTAGTGGTCGGGTTTGTGTGTGCGTTGTTTTGCAGCCTAGTGGGACGCGCAGCTTACATTCAAATTATCGAGCCCGACAAATTACGTCACGAAAGTGACATGCGAACATTGCGGACCACTAGTCGTGAAGTGCAGCGTGGCTTGATCACCGACCGTAATGGCGACATGTTGGCCGTGAGCGTACCTGTACGAGCCGTCTGGGCCGATCCAAAACAAGTCAATGATAGTAATGGTTTTGCCGATATGCGCCGCTGGCAAGCCTTAGCAGATGTGTTGCATGAGCCCCTCGAAGATTTGTTAGAGCGAGTGCGCAGTAACCCCACCAAACGCTTCACCTACTTGAAACGCCAAATTACCCCTGCGGTTGCGGACTATATTACTCAGCTTAAATTACCCGGTGTATTTCTAAAGTCTGAATCACGCCGTTATTATCCTGGCGGTGAAATCACAGCTCAGTTAATCGGCATCACTAACATAGATGATGTTGGGATTGAAGGTGTTGAAAATGCTTACAATAGTTGGTTAACAGGTACGCCTTCCAAACAAAAAGTGCGTAAGTCACGCGATGGTCATGTCGTCGAACGTCTGGATATAGTGCAGGAAGGTGAGAGTCCAAATGATCTCGTGCTGAGTATCGATCATAGGATCCAACAATTAGCCTATCGCGAACTAAAACGCACGACTGAGATGAACCAAGCGACTTCGGGTTCGATTGTCGTCCTCGACATTCACACGGGTGAAGTCTTGGCTATGGTGAATACGCCTTCGTATAACCCCAATGCGCGCGACAATCTGCAAACCTTCAGAATGCGTAACCGTGCTATGACAGATACCTTTGAGCCGGGTTCGACCATTAAGCCATTTGTGGTAGCCGCAGCGCTTGAAGCTGGCACAGTTAAATCGACCGATATTATTGCCACTTCACCGGGTTGGATGCGTTTAGGTGGTCGCCAAGTACGTGACCCCGCGAACTATGGCGATATGAGTTTGGCGCGTATTTTGGCTAAATCCAGTAACGTCGGCATCAGTAAATTGGCTTTGTCTATTCCGGTGCAGCAACTGCTCGGCACTTATCAATCCATGGGACTTGGTAGTTTTTCGGGAATTAACCTCACGGGTGAAAGCGCTGGCTTGATTCAAGATCGCCACCGTTGGTCAGACTTTGAACGTGCCACCTTGTCCTTCGGTTACGGCTTAACGGCAACAACACTTCAACTTGCGCGCATGTACGCCACCTTAGGCAATGGCGGTACTTTGTTCCCAGTCTCGATAATGAAACTGAAAAAGCCACCTGTCGGTGAGCGAGTCATTTCTGAAAATGTGGCCCACGATGTGATGCAAATGCTAGTCGGTGTAACGGAAAAAGGTGGCACTGGCACCTTAGCTCACATCGACGGTTATCCAGTTGCAGGTAAGTCTGGCACAAGTCGTAAGGCAGTTGCTGGTGGTTATGGTGATGATTATGTTGCTTTATTTGCGGGTGTTGCTCCTGCGAATAATCCTAGATTAGCGATAGTGGTGGTAGTGAACGAGCCTAAGGGCGATCTCTATTATGGTGGTTCAGTGGCGGGGCCTGCATTTGCCAAAGTCATGTCTGGCGCACTGCAAATGTTAAACGTTGAACCCATTACCGATAAAGAACAAGTGCAATTGGCGGGAATCGCCGCTGGGAGAGCAGAATGATGTTATTACGGGATTTGCTAGCGCCTTGGCTACATTATGCTGGCGCGCAGTCCTTCAATGATCTGACCTTAGATAGCCGCGCAATACGTCGCGGCGATGTGTTTTTGGCGCTGCCAGGACATAAAGTCGATGGCAGACAGTTTATTGAAAAAGCCTTAGATTTAGGTGCCGCATGCGTATTAGTTCACACGGATGATGCTGACCAACATGGCAAAGTGTTGCTGGGCGATAATGCCGAGCACGGTGTGCAGATTTATTTCTTTCAGTTAAGTCGTCAGGTATCGGCAATTGCCGCCCAGCGTTATCCCTTAGCGCACAAGTCTGCCGTTATGCCATCCCTTGGGGTTATCGGCATTACCGGAACTAACGGTAAAACCTCTACGAGTCAACTCATTGCACAACTGGTGACTTCATTGGGGCGCAAAGCCGCCGTTATGGGCACCCTTGGCAATGGTCTCTGGGGCGAGCTTGTTGATAGTGGTAACACCACAGCTGATGCGATTACCTTAATGCGTCAGTTGCATGAGTTTGAAGCCCAAGGCGCGAGTGTCTGCGCCATGGAAGTGTCGAGTCACGGCTTAGTGCAAGGCCGCGTCGACGCAGTACCATTTGATGTTGCCGTGTTCACTAATCTGACTCGCGATCACCTCGATTACCACGGCGATATGGAAAGCTATGCCGCCGCTAAACAAAGCCTATTTCGTTTCAGCACTTTAGGTCACGGTTTATTGAATCTCGACGATGCAGTTGGCGTGTCTTGGTTGACTGAGCTTAAGCCTGTGCCTGCGCAGATTTGGGGTTTTAGCATTGAAGGTCATCAAGGTGCGGCTTTTTATACCAAAAATGCCAAGTTTGACGATCAAGGTGTCAGTGCAACCTTAGTGTGGCCCGAGGGCGAGACTCAAATCCACTCGCCACTTCTTGGTGCCTTTAATCTCTCTAATTTACTCGCGGCGTTATCGGCCTTGTATCTGCAAGGTTTTGATATGAAAGCGTTAGCGGAGCAAGTGCAATATTTAACGCCCGTTGCAGGTCGTATGGAGCGTTTCACTACTGCGGATAACATCACCTTAGTGGTCGATTATGCCCATACTCCCGATGCGATCGAACAAGCGTTAAACGCGCTACGTCGCCATTGTGCCGGTGATTTATGGTGCGTGTTTGGTTGTGGCGGCGACCGTGATAAGGGCAAGCGTCCTTTGATGGGCCAAGCTGCTGAACAGTTTGCCGACCGTATTATGGTGACCAGCGACAATGCGCGCAGTGAAGACCCTGCGCAAATTATTACCGATATTATCCAAGGGCTTGCAACACCTGAGCAGGCATTGACTCAGGTTGACCGTATCGCAGCAATTAAAGAAGTTGTGGCATTGGCTAAACCTGGCGATGTGATCTTGCTGGCGGGCAAAGGCCACGAAACTTACCAAGAGGCGGCAGGTGTGCGTCATGACTATGATGAATGCGCTCTGGCACGCCAGTTATCGGAGCAATCAAGATGATCCCTCTTTCTCTCGAGACCCTAAGTCAACACTTAGGTACGTTTCGAGTCGGTGACGACGTCACCATCCAAGATTTAAGCAGTGATAGCCGCAAAATCGGCGCTGCAACCCTGTTTGTAGCCTTAAAGGGTGAGCGTTTTGATGGCCATGATTTTGCTGCTACCGCTATTGAGAACGGCGCAGCGGCGTTAATGGTCGAGCGCGAGTTAGCCTTTGATATTCCGCAGCTGATTGTGCCCGATTGCCAAAAAGCCATGGGCGCGATAGGGGCTTATGTCCGTGACCAAATTAATCCGATTTGCGTGGCGTTAACAGGCTCAAACGGCAAGACCAGCGTGAAGGAAATGATCGCGACCATTCTGTCGGCAAAGCATCAAATCCTCTATACCGCTGGCAATTTTAATAATGAGATTGGTGTGCCGCTCACTTTGCTGCGTTTAACGCCTGCGGATGAGTTTGGGATATTCGAGCTCGGCGCTAATCATAAAGGTGAAATCGATTACACCTCGGGACTTGTGCGTCCAAACGTCGCGCTGGTGAATAACGTCGGCAGCGCCCATTTAGAAGGATTTGGATCGCAAGCGGGTGTCGCACAGGCGAAGTCAGAAATTTTTAATCATCTGCAGGCCGATGGCACTGCCATCATCAACGCCGATGATGCCTTCGCTGATTTTATGAGCGTTAAGGCAAGACCTTATAAGCAACTGAGCTTCTCCCAGCAAGATGGCGCCGCTAAACGTCATATCGACGTGATAGCGACAGGCCATAAGACTAATGCGGATGGTTGCTATCGTTTTATGCTCAATTATTTAGGTGAATCTTGCCAAGTGGTATTGCCGTTGGCGGGGCGTCATCAGGTGAGTAATGCACTCGCCGCTGCAAGTGTTTGTATTGCTTTGGGATTGAGTTTGACTGAAATATCTGAAGGCTTGAGCCAATTAACGCCAGTGAAAGGACGTATGCAGCCGAGTCAATTGGGACGCGTGCGTCTAATCGACGATAGCTATAACGCAAATCCTGTGTCCGTTGGCGCTGCGATCGCTTGGTTAAAGGAAATTTCTGAAAATCGCTGTCTGGTACTGGGAGATTTAGGAGAATTAGGCGACAATGCGCCCCTTTTACACGCTGAACTAGGGCAACTGGCCAAGCAACAGGGGATAGATGCCTTGTTTTGCACCGGAACGCTAAGTCAGCACACGAGCCAAGCTTTCGGTGCGGAGCACTATGACAGTGTGGCGACGTTAGTAGAAGAACTTATAAAGCATATAAACCAGTTGCCGGGACAGGTAACGGTTCTCGTTAAAGGTTCACGTAGCGCCGCCATGGAGCGGGTCGTGGATGGCCTAACAGTAGCCTTCGGGCGTGGGGAGTTAGTGTAAATGCTGGTATATCTGGCCGAGTATTTAACCCGTTTTCATACCGGGTTTAACGTGTTTTCCTATGTGACATTTCGAGCCATTTTAGGCTTATTGACTGCATTGGTTTTTAGCTTATGGTTTGGCCCTAAACTGATTGAACGTTTGCAATTACTGCAAATTGGTCAGGTTGTGCGTAACGATGGTCCAGAATCACATTTTAGTAAGCGTGGCACGCCGACTATGGGTGGCTTGCTGATATTGGCTGCTATTTTCATCAGCGTATTGTTGTGGGGCGATCTCGGTAGCCGCTATGTGTGGGTCATGCTGTTTGTGCTCGGCAGTTTCGGTTTGATCGGCTTTATCGACGATTACCGCAAAGTGGTGCGTAAAGACACTAAAGGTTTGATCGCGCGCTGGAAGTACATTCTGCAATCTTTGGCTGCGCTGCTTATTGCTTTTTTTCTGTATGCCACTGCGGCCAATCCAGGCGAAACCCAATTAGTGGTGCCTTTCTTTAAAGACGTGATGCCGCAACTCGGCGCCGTATTTATCGTATTGGCGTATTTCACTATTGTGGGTTCGAGCAATGCGGTGAACTTAACCGACGGCCTCGACGGTTTGGCGATTATGCCGACGGTAATGGTCGCGGCGGCGTTTGCGTTGATCGCTTATTTGTCGGGTCACGCTCAGTTTGCGAACTACTTACATATTCCGCATTTACCCGGTTCTGGTGAGCTTGTGATTGTCTGTACCGCCATTGTCGGTGCGGGTCTGGGCTTTTTGTGGTTCAACACTTACCCTGCGCAAGTCTTCATGGGCGATGTGGGTTCTCTGTCATTAGGTGCTGCACTGGGCACAATTGCAGTGCTCGTTCGCCAAGAGATTTTGTTAGTGATTATGGGCGGCGTGTTCGTGATGGAAACCCTGTCAGTCATTCTGCAGGTGGGTTCGTACAAGTTACGCGGCCAGCGTATTTTCCGCATGGCGCCGATCCACCATCACTATGAGTTAAAAGGTTGGCCTGAACCTCGAGTGATAGTGCGTTTTTGGATTATCTCGATATTCCTCGTCTTACTTGGCTTAGCCACGTTGAAGTTAAGGTAATTGGTTATGCAAAATCAGTATTCACACATAGTGTTAGGTTTGGGGGCCACGGGCTTGTCCGTGGTGCGCTATTTGTGTGGAAAGGGCATTACGCCATTGGTGATGGACAGTCGTCGGCAGCCTCCGGGCGCTGAAACGTTAGCAACGTCTTTTCCTGATGTGAAGCTGATTTCTGGCGGATTCGATTGCCGTTATCTTGTGCAAGCGACGCAGATCATTATTAGTCCCGGCATTGCGACTTATACCCCAGAGGTGCGTGCCGCTGTGGATATGGGCATTGAGGTGATTGGCGATGTGGAGCTATTTGCCCGTGAGATTGCTGACCGTAAACCTTGTGTGATTGGTATTACTGGCTCTAACGGAAAATCGACCGTCACTACGCTGGTGGGCGAGATGGCAAGGGAGGCGGGTATTGCTGTTGCCGTCGGAGGTAATATCGGTGTGCCTGCGCTGGATTTACTGCATGAAAATGCGGACTTATTTGTGCTTGAGTTATCTAGCTTTCAATTGGAAACCACCCACAGTCTTAAGTGTGTGGTGGCGACCTGTTTGAATATCAGCGAAGACCACATGGACAGATACAGTGACATCGATGCCTACCGCGAGGCTAAATTACGCTTATATAAACAAACCCGTGCCGTACTCTTTAATCGTGACGATAAACTGACCGTACCGCCAGAACCAATGAACCAAAACAGTTTTGGTTTAGCGGCGCCAGAAGCGGACGAATGGGGTATCAGCGACAGCAAGATTTATCACGGCAGCAGCGAAATAATGCCGATCACTGAAGTCTCGCTGATTGGCAGCCATAACCATGCCAACCTACTTGCGGCGATGGCGCTTGTGGATGTCGTCGGTGTCGATAAGCACGTTATGGCAAAAGTGGCGCGTACTTTTACTGGCTTATCCCATCGCTGTGAAGTGGTTGGTGTTAAGAATGGCGTGACCTATGTCAATGACTCTAAAGCGACAAATGTCGGTGCCACAGTCGCCGCGCTCGATGGCTTGAGTGACCACTTAGGCGATATTATTTTGATTGCTGGCGGTGACGGTAAAGGGGCTGATTTTAAGCCTTTAGCTGTGGCTTTAGCTAAAGTCACACACCTCATCACCTTAGGCCGCGATGGTAAAAAGATTGCTGCATTGAAAGACGGCTCGATAAGAGTCGACACTATGGCTGCTGCGGTAGCGAAAGCCGCTGAATTAGCAACCTCTGGTGATATCGTTTTATTATCGCCAGCCTGCGCCAGTTTAGATATGTACAGTAACTTTATGGCTCGAGGTGATGATTTTAGAAACCTCGTGGGACAACTTAATGGCGAGTGATGCAAGACAACTTAGCCTATTTGGGCGTTTGCGTTTAGCAATACCCAATTGGCAACGTGATACCGAAGTCCCGGGCGTGCAATTGTACGACCGTGCTTTGCTCGCGGCTGTGTTGTCTTTGATTAGCTTCGGCTTTGTAATGGTGATGTCAGCCTCTATGCCTGAAGCGCAAACGCTCACGGGGAACCCATTTTATTTTATGACTCGCCATGTGGGTTATTTAGTGGGTTGCTTATTCATAGCGGCATTTGTGCTAAGAGTAGAGATGCAGACTTGGCAGCGCTGGAGCCCCATGTTGTTGTTGATTGTGGGTTTGATGTTGTTGGCTGTATTGGTGGTTGGCACTACGGTAAACGGTGCAACGCGTTGGTTATCCATAGGCCCTATTCGTATCCAGGTGGCGGAAGTCGCTAAATTTGCCTTCGCCATCTATATGGCGGGTTACTTAGTGAGGCGTCATCAGGAAGTGCGCGAGAATGCTAAAGGCTTCTATAAGCCGATTGCAGTATTTGCGATTTACGCTGTGCTGATTTTGATGCAGCCCGACTTAGGTACTGTGGTGGTGCTATTTGTGGGAACGGTTGGTCTATTGTTTTTAGCCGGTGCGCGTTTACTCGATTTCTTTGCCTTGATTTTTGCGGGCGTATTGGCGTTTGTGGCCCTAGTGCTATTGGAACCGTATCGTATCCGCCGAGTGACCTCCTTTATGGATCCTTGGCAAGATCCCTTCGGTAGCGGTTACCAGTTGACTCAATCTTTGATGGCCTATGGTCGAGGTGATTGGTTCGGCCAAGGGCTCGGAAATAGTATTCAAAAATTAGAATATTTACCCGAAGCGCACACTGACTTTATCTTTGCCGTGATCGGGGAAGAATTGGGCTTTATCGGCATTATCGCCGTGTTATCTGTGCTGCTATTTGTGGCGCTGAGATCGATTCGTTTAGGTAATTTGTGTTTAGCCATGGATAAGCCATTTGAAGGTTATTTAGGCTATGCCATCGGTATTTGGATTTGTTTCCAGACTGTGGTGAATGTCGGCGCGAGTATAGGCATGTTGCCAACCAAAGGGCTGACATTACCTTTTATCAGTTACGGTGGTAGTAGTTTATGGGTCATGACTGCGGCAGCGATGATGTTGCTGCGTATTGATTACGAGCGGCGCATGACATTAGTTCAGGCCGTGCAAGGGAGATTGAAGTGATGACTCCAACAGGAAAACGTATTTTAGTCATGGCGGGTGGTACGGGAGGACATGTGTTCCCGGCACTGGCGGTGGCTAAGTATTTAGCTCAACAGGGTTGGCAAGTGCGTTGGTTAGGCACGGCAGATCGTATGGAGGCGCGTTTAGTGCCTCAGTATGGATTTGATATTGATTTTATTGATATCAAAGGTGTGCGCGGTAATGGTTTGATCCGAAAACTCGCGGCGCCCTTTAAAGTGGTGCGCTCAATATTGCAGGCTAAGGCCGTGATTGCTGAGTTTAAACCCGATGTGGTCCTTGGCATGGGCGGATTCGCCAGTGGCCCAGGTGGTGTGGCGGCAAGATTAGCCGGTATTCCATTGGTACTACATGAGCAAAATGCCATCCCAGGGATGACGAACAAGTTGTTGTCGCGGATTGCGACGCAAGTGTTATGTGCCTTTAAAAATACCTTTACCACAGTGAAGGCCAAGGTTGTTGGTAATCCGATTCGCCAAGAACTGATTGCCTTAGGTGCAGAACCAAAGCCAGAGGCTGATGAAGCCTTAAAAGTATTAGTTGTCGGCGGTAGCCTTGGCGCCAAAGTCTTTAACGATCTGATGCCTGAAGCTGTCGCGATACTGAGTCAGCAGCAGTCAGTGACGGTTTGGCATCAAGTGGGAAAAGATAATCTTACGGGCGTGAAGGCGGCATATCAGCAACAAGGACAAGATGGTGGCGTGAATATCGCTGAGTTTATCGACGATATGGAAGCCGCCTATCGCTGGGCTGATGTGGTATTGTGCCGAGCTGGCGCCTTGACTGTGTCTGAGTTAGCGGCGGTGGGGCTACCGAGTATTCTGGTACCTTATCCCCATGCAGTGGATGATCATCAAACCCGTAACGCTCAAGTATTGGTTGAGGCTGGCGCAGCTTTCCTATTGCCACAGGCCATCTTGGACGTGAATAAACTGGCGAACAAATTACAGTTGCTCGCCAATGACAGAACAGAATTAGCCCGTATGGGCCAAAGAGCGAGAGACGTTGCGGTACTGGATGCGACTGAACAAGTTGCCGCAGTGTGCATCAGCCTTGCTGAGAAAGGATAAGCATGACTAAGACAGAAAGATACGCACAACTGAGAAGTATGATCCCAGAAATGCGCCGTATTAAGCGTATTCACTTCGTCGGCATTGGCGGCGCGGGCATGGGCGGGATCGCCGAAGTGTTAGTGAACGAAGGCTATCAGGTGAGTGGTTCGGATATTGCGCAAAATGCCGTGACCGACAGATTATGTTTACTCGGTGCCAAGATCCAAATTGGTCATGCCGCTGAAAACGTGCAGCAAGTGGATGTGGTCGTCGTATCAACCGCGATTAATCTGGAAAATCCAGAAATCCTTGCCGCTAAAGAATTACGTATTCCTATTGTGCGTCGTGCTGAGATGTTAGCCGAGTTGATGCGTTATCGACATGGTGTGGCGATTGCGGGCACCCATGGTAAAACCACGACAACGAGCCTTATCGCCAGCGTTTATGGTCAAGCTGGGCGGGACCCAACCTTTGTGATTGGTGGCTTGCTCAACAGTGCCGGTACCAATGCCAGATTAGGCACCAGCCGTTATTTGATTGCCGAAGCCGATGAGAGTGATGCGAGCTTTTTGCATTTGCAGCCTATGGTCAGTGTGGTGACCAACATCGAAGCTGATCATATGGATACTTATGGCGGTGATTTTGAAAAACTGAAATCGACTTTTGTGGATTTTCTACACAACTTGCCGTTCTACGGTGTCGCTGTGGTGTGCATTGATGATGCCGTCGTGCGTGAGATTCTGCCGCGTATTGGCCGTAAACACGTGACCTATGGTTTCAGTGACGATGCGGACGTGCAAGCACTTAATTTTAGTCAGCAAGGTCATCAGTGCCGTTTTACTGTTAGACGTAAAGCTAAAGAAGATCTCGATCTGGTGTTGAATTTACCGGGCCAACATAATGTGCTCAATGCGTTAGCGGCCATTGCGGTGGCGACTGAAGATGAAATCGACGATAACGCTATTACTCAGGCTCTAGTGGAGTTCCAAGGTATAGGGCGTCGTTTCCAGCATTTAGGCAAATTCGCCACGCCGAAGGGCGAAGTCATGTTAGTGGATGATTATGGTCATCATCCCAGCGAAGTTGCGGCGACCATTAAAGCTGCGCGCGCAGGATGGCCAGATAGACGTTTGGTCATGGCGTATCAGCCGCACAGATACACTCGTACCCGTGATTTGTATGAGGATTTTGTGGAAGTGTTATCACAAGTGGATTGCTTATTGTTACTCGATATTTATAGTGCGGGTGAAGCGCCGATCACAGGTGCGGATGGTCGCGCATTATGTCGTTCAATTCGCTTGCGTGGTCAGCTAGATCCGATCTTTATCGCAAGCCCAGATCTGCTTGCAGAAGTGTTGCCCGATGTATTGCAGGACGGGGATTTATTACTCACCCAAGGTGCGGGTAATATTGGCGCCCTGTCACGACAGTTAGCGTCGTCTGGATTAGGGTTTGCTGTGGTGGAATTACCTGCGCAAGCAAGCTGATCTTTAGCGCTTGATCTGCGAGAAAAAGGAAATTTTGACCAAAGGATTTTGGTCTATATAATGGCCGGTTTTCTGTGGTTTTTAATGGGTGTCGTTAAAGGTGGGATGAAGCGTGTCTTGGAGTGATAAGAGGCGGCACTGGCGGGCAAGAATGTCACGGTTTAATTGGTATCAGTGGAGCGGGGCTGGATTTTTATTCTTCATCGTAGCCAGTTTTGTATTTGGTGGCTATCAGTTACATAAATTTTTGAATGATGCCAGCAACTTGCCGATTGAGGCCGTTGCCATCAAAGGTGAGCGGGTTTACACCACAGATAAAGATATACAAGTAGCACTACAGCATTTAATGCAGCGCAGTTTTTTTAGTGCTGACATTACCTTAGTGCAGCAGGCGTTAGAAGCTTTACCTTGGGTATATCGCGCATCGGTAAGGCGTGAGTGGCCAGCGAAACTCAGGGTGTATTTGCAAGAGCAACAACCCGCAGCCCATTGGAATGGTGACTTGTGGTTGAACGTGCATGGAGAAGTATTCGAAGCGCCATCGCACCCAGAGCTTGAGCATTTACCGCAGTTATCTGGACCAAATGATATGGGCCTTGAGGTGTTGACTGTCTATGCACAGATCAACTCCCTACTAAAGATTAATGGCTTTACCTTAGCCAGTTTGAATTTAACGCCACGACATGCGTGGCACGCGACCCTTGGAAACGGTATCGTTTTAGATTTGGGTCGAGAAGATAAAATTGCACGGATACAACGATTTATTACTGTTTATCCGGTTTTGGCGAAACAAGAGAAATCCGTTGCCAGAGTAGATTTGCGCTACGACACAGGGTTGGCCGTAGGCTGGGGCGATGCACAAACAAGAGAGCCGATAATTAATGATCAAAAACCAAGATAGAAACCTTATCGTCGGATTGGACATAGGAACCTCTAAGGTCGCAGTGATCATAGGCGAAGTTCTGCCCGATGGCGAAATTAGCATAGTCGGCCTTGGTAACCATCCCTCAAGGGGCATGGATAAAGGTGGCGTGAACGATTTAGATTCGATAGTTCGCAGTGTACAACGTGCGCTCGATCAAGCGGAATTAATGGCGGATTGCCAAGTGTCATCGGTTTACTTGAGTATTTCGGGTAAACACATCGCCTGCCAAAATGAAAACGGCATGGTATCGATCAACGATGAAGAAGTGACACAGGAAGATGTTGATAACGTGATCCATACGGCTCGCTCGGTGAAGATCCCGACCGAACGTCGCATTTTACACGTGCTGCCGCAGGAATATGCAATCGACGTTCAAGACGGTATTCGCAGCCCAATCGGTATGTCCGGTATGCGTATGGAGGCCAAGGTACACATAGTGACCTGCGCCAATGATATGGCGAAGAATATTACTAAGAGCGTTGAGCGTTGTGGCCTTAAGGTTGACGACTTAGTGTTCTCTGGGATTGCTTCAGCCGATGCTGTGTTGACCTTCGATGAGAAAGATTTAGGTGTATGTATCGTCGATATCGGCGGTGGCACTACGGATATCGCGGTATATACCAATGGCGCCTTGCGTCATTGTGCGGTTGTACCGGTTGCAGGTAACCAAGTGACGAACGACATTGCGAAGATTTTCCGCACGCCATCGTCACATGCTGAACAAATTAAAGTACAGTTCGCCTGTGCTCGCAGTTCTATGGTGAGCCGCGAAGACAGTATTGAAGTGCCATCGGTAGGTGGTCGTCCATCGCGGAGCATGTCACGTCACACGCTCGCCGAAGTAGTAGAACCAAGATACCAAGAGCTGTTTGAGCTTGTGCTTAAAGAGTTGAAAGACAGTGGGTTAGAAGATCAAATCGCCGCAGGTATTGTGCTCACAGGTGGCACAGCGTCGATTCAAGGTGTGGTCGATATCGCGGAAGCGACTTTTGGCATGCCAGTTCGCGTAGCGTCACCGCTACCGATCAAAGGTTTATATGAATACGTGGACCAGTCTATTTACTCCACTGGAGTCGGACTGCTTCATTACGGCGCACGACGGGTAATCGAACGTCAGTTCGAACGTCCTGAGCGCCAAGGGGTAACTAGCGCTTGGAATCGGGTCCAAAGCTGGTTTAAGGGCGAATTTTAATTTTCATAACGCAGGCAACACGGAGATCAGACAATGTTTGAGATCATGGATACTCACTCAGACGACGCGGTGATTAAAGTCATCGGCGTTGGCGGCGGCGGCGGTAACGCTGTCGAACATATGGTCAAACACAACATTGAAGGTGTTGAGTTTATCGTTACCAATACAGACGCTCAGGCCCTGAGAAAATCAGGCGCTGGCTCAACAATTCAATTAGGACGCGATGTCACTAAAGGTCTTGGAGCAGGGGCAAACCCAGATGTGGGTCGTGCTGCAGCTGAAGAAGACCGCGAAAACATTCGCGCGGCAATCAAAGGTTCTGACATGATCTTTATCGCTGCCGGTATGGGCGGTGGTACAGGTACAGGTGCTGCACCTGTTGTGGCTCAAATCGCACGTGAAGAAGGTATTCTCACCGTTGCGGTTGTGACTAAGCCTTTCCCATTCGAAGGGAAAAAACGTATGGCTTACGCTGAGCAAGGCATTGCCGAGCTGGCTAAGCACGTGGATTCGTTAATCACGATCCCGAACGAAAAATTATTAAAAGTATTGGGCCGTGGTACTTCTTTACTCGATGCGTTTGCCGCAGCGAATAATGTGTTACTTGGGGCGGTACAAGGTATTGCCGAGCTTATCACTCGTCCTGGTCTGATTAACGTCGACTTCGCCGACGTGAAGACTGTGATGTCTGAAATGGGTAATGCCATGATGGGTACAGGTGTCGCTCGCGGTGAAGACCGTGCTGAAGAAGCGGCCGAAGCTGCTGTTGCCAGCCCATTATTAGAAGACATCGACTTAGCCGGTGCGCGTGGTGTGTTAGTTAACATTACTGCGGGTATGGATATGAGTATCGAAGAATTCGAAACTGTCGGTAATCATGTTAAGGCTTATGCCTCTGACAACGCGACTGTGGTTGTTGGTGCTGTCATCGACCCAGAAATGAGTGATGAGCTGCGTGTAACGGTTGTTGCGACTGGTATCGGTGCTGAAAAGCGTCCTGATATCCAATTGGTTTCTAAACCTGCACCTCGTCCAGAGCCTGTAGTTGTTGAACCAAAAGTCGAAGCCTATGTCGAAGAAGCTGCACATGTGAACTATGCAGCGCCAAAAGGCAACGTGTTGCCAGCGGCTCCGCAGCCAGCTCCTACGCCTGCACCATCGACAAAGCATGAATTGGATTATCTTGATATTCCAGCATTTTTGCGTAAGCAAGCCGACTAGCGAGAGCGTTTGAGTCCAGCGTAATATGTGAGGTGTTGTTCGTTTTGGGCAATACCACAACATAGCTGCATTTGTGTGACATAATAAAGTTATGTTATTATGTTGAACCAGTGCGGCTCGATTTGCCGACGCTGAGTGTACAAATATTAGGCTTTATAATTGGCATATAAACGGGTAACTGAATGATATTTCAACGAACTGTTCAGAAAATGGTGAAAACAACTGGTGTCGGATTGCATTCTGGCAACAAGGTCACTTTGAGCATTATGCCCGCGCCCGTTAATTCAGGGATCGTACTCGTGCGCACCGATTTGAGTCCTGCCGTCGCCATTCCTGCGAAGGCGGAGCAAGTTCGTGAAACCACTATGTGTACGGCACTTGTCAATGACGAAGGTATTCGTATCTCGACCATTGAGCATTTATTTGCAGCTCTTGCGGGTTTAGGCATAGATAACGCTGTAATCGAAGTGGACGCGCCTGAAATTCCTATTATGGATGGCAGTGCAAGCCCATTCGTCTTCTTGTTGCAGTCTGCGGGGATTAAAGAGCAGGCCGCGCCTAAGAAGTACTTAAAGATTAAGCGCCCTGTGCGCGTTGAAGATGGCGATAAATGGGCCGAGTTAAAACCGTTTAAAGGTTTTAGAGTCAATTTTAAAATTGATTTTGCGCATCCAGAAATCGCTCGTAGCCAACAGCATGTGGTGATGGACTTTTCAACTTCTGCTTTCGTGAAAGATATCAGCCGTGCCCGTACTTTTGGGTTTATGCGTGATATCGAATATTTGCGAGCCAACAACCTAGCGTTGGGCGGCAGCATGGAAAACGCTGTTGTACTTGATGAATATCGCGTCCTTAATCCCGACGGCCTGCGTTATGAGGACGAATTTGTTAAGCACAAAATTCTAGATGCGTTTGGTGATTTATATGTGGCTGGGCACGCTATTTTAGGTGAGTTCACTGCGTATAAAACCGGTCATGCGTTGAACAACCAATTGGTGCGTGCTTTACTCGCGCAACAAGATGCGTGGGAGTTGGTCAGCTTCGAAAAAGAAGCCGATGTTCCCGTCAGCTTTACTGTACCAGGTGGCGCTGTATTTGCTTAAAAAGCGGTAAGATTATTTATTACGGCTGGCCAATGAGGCCAGCCGTTTTAGTTTTTCACCCAGTGAACCGCCAATATTTTCCGCTAATGCTGCAATGTGCTCTGCTGCTGCTGGGCTTAATTCTTTATGTCCCTGTTTAGGCTTTGCGTCATACATTGCTAATCTCGGGTTGACTTTAACTTCAATTGCGGTAAGGATTGGGAGCGTTTCTGCTTGAAGCTGGATTAATAGCTTCGGCTTTTGGAAATTAATTCGCGCAGCCCAGGCTGCCGAAGTGGTTTCAACCACAAGAACACCCTGGCGGAAATTAGCGACTTTTAGTTGCTCCGCAACAGGACCTGCAATAATCTGCTTCACATGCTGATCCAGATACATAAGTAGTTCCGCTTTCTCAGCAAGGTCGGGTAATTTTCCCGATTGATGCAGTAATTGGCTGAGATCTTGAGGGGGCTTTTTCATATGATAATAAGATGGCTGAATTAGGCTATGAGTGTAACAGTATTTATTCAAGGTCGGAATGGCGTCACACGCTGGCAGCCCAGTAAACGCTGGTTGCTACTTCCAATACTATTGTTGGCCACTGGGTCCGGTATTTATCAACACAACTCCGCTCGATTTCAAGATCAGCAAGCCAGTGTCGATAACGATCGTCTCGTGCGCGAACAACAAAAGAAACAAGTCTTAGAGCTTAAAAGTGCTACTGAGTCTCAACTGGCTATGCTTGTGACTCATGTTGCACGTATGCAAGCCAAGATCACCCGTCTCGAAGCTTTAGGTCAACAGGTCGCCCAGCAGAATAAGTTGGATGAAGATTTTGATTTTTCATCCGAGGTTGGTGTGGGTGGTTTGAGCGAACTAGGCACTAACATCGAGCTCGGACAGCTTATCGACGATATGGATAAGTTGGCATCACGAATTGACAATAATAATGTTCAGCTTTCACTACTTGAAACAGTGTCATCTAACCACCATATAGATGATGAACGTTATATATCAGGTATCCCGCTCGATAAAGGTTGGTTATCGTCGCCCTACGGATTACGTAATGACCCTTTCAACGGTCGCAGGTCTGTGCATAAGGGGATTGATTTTACCGGTCGAGAAGGAGCTAAAGTTGTTGCGACTGCTGCAGGCGTGGTGACTTTTGCTGGAAATATGTTCGGTTATGGCGAATTGGTTGAAATCGACCATGGTAACGGTTTGCATACGCGTTATGGCCATAATAAAGCTTTGTCAGTGACTGTAGGTGATGTGGTCGCAAAAGGCGATGCTATCGCCAGTATGGGAAGCACTGGGCGCTCAACTGGGGCTCATGTGCATTATGAAGTGTTGCGCGGCGGACAGCAGATAGATCCACAAAAGTTTGTCTACCGCAAAGCAAGTTAATTGAAACATTGGCTTCTAGTTTCCATCATGGACTTGGCCTACAGAGAATAAGTGATTCAGATGTTTGGTAAATTACTGACAAAAGTATTTGGTAGTCGCAACGACCGCACCCTTAAAGGGCTTCAAAAGATCGTTATTAGCATTAACGCATTAGAAGCTGATTATGAAAAATTAACCGATGAAGCATTAAAGGCGAAAACCGCAGAGTTTCGTGAGCGTTTAGCTGCTGGAGCTGCATTAGATAGCATCATGGCTGAAGCCTTTGCTACAGTGCGTGAAGCGTCTAAGCGTGTATTTGATATGCGTCATTTCGACGTACAGTTACTCGGCGGTATGGTACTCGACAGCAACCGTATTGCTGAAATGCGTACGGGTGAAGGTAAAACCTTAACGGCAACCTTACCCGCTTACTTAAACGCATTGACAGGCAAAGGCGTCCACGTGATTACAGTGAACGATTACTTGGCACGTCGTGATGCTGAGAATAACCGCCCACTGTTTGAGTTCCTTGGTTTAACCGTAGGAATCAACGTCGCAGGTATTGGCCAACATGAGAAGAAATCGGCCTATAACGCCGATATCACTTACGGGACCAACAACGAGTTTGGTTTCGATTATCTGCGCGATAACATGGCGTTTTCACCGCAAGAACGGGTCCAACGTCCGTTGCACTACGCCCTAATCGATGAAGTGGATTCAATCTTAATCGACGAGGCGCGTACGCCGCTGATCATTTCTGGCGCCGCCGAAGATAGCTCTGAGCTATACATCAAGATCAACACTTTGATCCCTAATCTTATCCGTCAAGATAAAGAAGATACGGAAGAGTTTGTGGGTGAGGGCGACTACAGCATCGATGAAAAAGCCAAACAAGTGCATTTCACCGAGCGTGGCCAAGAGAAAGTAGAAAATCTGCTGATCGAGCGCGGCATGTTAGCTGAAGGCGATTCACTCTATTCTGCTGCAAATATTTCCCTATTACACCACGTCAACGCGGCGCTTCGTGCGCACACGCTGTTTGAGCGTGATGTGGATTACATAGTACAAGACAACGAAGTCATCATAGTCGATGAACACACGGGTCGTACTATGCCAGGTCGTCGTTGGTCAGAAGGCTTACATCAAGCTGTCGAAGCCAAAGAAGGTGTACACATTCAAAACGAAAACCAAACATTGGCTTCGATCACTTTCCAGAACTACTTCCGTCAATACGAGAAGCTGGCAGGTATGACAGGTACAGCTGACACTGAAGCGTTTGAATTCCAACACATCTATGGATTAGACACAGTCGTTGTGCCGACTAACCGTCCAATGGTGCGTAAGGATATGGCGGATTTAGTTTATTTGACCGCCGATGAAAAATATCAAGCGATCATTAAAGACATTAAAGATTGCCGTGAACGTGGTCAGCCAGTATTGGTGGGTACAGTATCAATCGAACAGTCTGAACTGTTAGCGCGCTTAATGGTGCAGGAAAAGATCCCGCACGAAGTTTTAAATGCTAAATTCCACGAACGAGAAGCTGAAATCGTCGCGCAAGCTGGCCGTACTGGCTCTGTGACTATTGCGACGAACATGGCAGGTCGTGGTACCGATATCGTGCTTGGCGGCAACTGGAACATGGAAATCGATGAACTCGATAATCCAACAGCAGAGCAAAAAGCTAAGATCAAAGCCGATTGGCAAATTCGTCATGATGAAGTCGTTGCTGCGGGTGGTTTACATATCCTAGGTACAGAACGTCACGAGTCACGCCGTATCGATAACCAGTTACGTGGTCGTGCGGGTCGTCAAGGTGACGCGGGTTCATCACGCTTCTACCTGTCGATGGAAGATAGCTTAATGCGTATCTTCGCCTCGGATCGTGTCTCTGGCATGATGAAAAAGCTGGGTATGGAAGAAGGCGAAGCGATCGAGCATCCATGGGTGTCTCGCGCAATTGAAAACGCTCAACGTAAAGTTGAAGCCCGTAACTTCGATATCCGTAAGCAATTACTCGAATTTGATGACGTCGCTAACGATCAACGCCAAGTGGTTTACGCCCAGCGCAATGAGTTGATGGATGCGGAAAGTATTGAAGATACTATCCAAAACATCCAAGACGATGTAATTGGCGCGGTAATCGATCAATATATTCCGCCGCAATCAGTAGAAGAGCTGTGGGATATCCCGGGTTTAGAGCAACGTCTACACCAAGAATTTATGCTCAAATTACCTATCCAAGAATGGTTAGATAAAGAAGACGATCTGCATGAAGAGAGTCTACGTGAGCGTATTATCACTGCTTGGGGCGATGCGTATAAGGCAAAAGAAGAAATGGTTGGCGCACAAGTGCTACGCCAGTTTGAAAAAGCCGTTATGCTACAAACGCTCGATGGCCTGTGGAAAGAACATTTAGCGGCGATGGACCATCTGCGTCAAGGTATCCACTTACGTGGTTACGCACAGAAGAATCCAAAGCAAGAATATAAGCGTGAGTCGTTTGAGTTATTCCAACAACTGCTGAACACCTTGAAACACGACGTCATCAGTGTACTGTCGAAAGTACAAGTGCAAGCTCAGTCAGATGTGGAAGAAATGGAAGCGCGTCGTCGTGAAGAAGATGCCAAGATCCAGCGCGACTATCAACACGCAGCGGCAGAGCCGCTTGCTGGCGGTGGTGATGAGCATGAAGCTGTCACTGCGCAAGCACCGATGATCCGTGATGGTGACAAAGTGGGTCGCAACGATCCTTGTCCTTGTGGCTCTGGTCGTAAGTACAAACAATGCCACGGCAAGTTAAGTTAATCTGCTGACAGATTAAGCCTACTGAATAAGTAGAATAAAACGTACACTAAAGGCAACTTATCTAAGTTGCCTTTTTATTTTTTCATTAATTTAGAATTAAGCCTCACGTTTACTCCCATGTCATCCGGATTACATTCTTACTCTTCTTTATATAGCTAATCGTCGTTATTCCCCATTGAACATCATTTCATTCTTATCGATAGCCTCTAAAGTTAACCCGCCGCTGTAGCAAATTTAACCGTTAAAACCCATTTTGTGGATAAGTCTGAGGATAAAGTGGGGGTATTGTGTGACTAACTGAAAGTATTAAAAAAAGATCCATTTTTCTCAAAAAAGCCCTTGCGGACTTTCTCAATCTCCCTATAATGCGCATCCACTGACACGGCAGACAGCGTAACGCAAGTTAAGCAAAGAAAGCCAAGCAGTTCATCGGTTAGCAAGCTAAACGATGAGTGTTGAGAAAGTTGAAAAAACTACTTGACGCACTAACGGGAATGCGTAGAATACGCAGCCCTGACCCGCTGAAAACTCAGTGTGTGGTCAACGCTCTTTAACAATTTATCAAGCAAATCTGTGTGGACACTCACAGGTGTTGAGTTAATCGAAACTGCTTAACCTTCGGGTTGGCAGTCAAAAATTTAAATCAATGTAACAATGAGTGTTCATAGCAATATGTACATAATTTTGGTTCCGCTTTTTTAAAAGCGGAAACAAATGACAGAATTCATTGAGCCGTTTGACGTCAGTCAAACAACAAAACTTTAATTGAAGAGTTTGATCATGGCTCAGATTGAACGCTGGCGGCAGGCCTAACACATGCAAGTCGAGCGGCAGCACAAGGGAGTTTACTTCTGAGGTGGCGAGCGGCGGACGGGTGAGTAATGCCTAGGGATCTGCCCAGTCGAGGGGGATAACAGTTGGAAACGACTGCTAATACCGCATACGCCCTACGGGGGAAAGGAGGGGAC